>DASUBD010000496.1:0-5057 GCA_035763445.1 Candidatus Angelobacter sp. | reverse complement strand
CCATCTTGCGTACGTTTTCCGCCTGCCGCTCTTCGCGGCTGGCAAAATCGATTTTGTCGATTTTGGTCACGCCTTCCACGATGTGGGCAACGTGTTCCCCGAACCCCTGTCGGATGTCTTCATGCGTGACCGGAGTGTCTTAAATGGCATCGTGCAGCAGACCGGCCGCAATGGCGGTGGAATCCAGCTTCATGTCCGCCAAAACCAACGCAACTGCAAGTGGGTGAATAAGATACGGCTCACCCGATGCGCGGGTCTGGCCGTCATGGTGTTTCAGTGAAAATTCGTAGGCTTTGCGGATGATTTCCAGATCGTCTTTGGGACGATTTTCGGCGACTTTGGCCAGCAACTGCTGACATTTGGAATTCAGCAGTTTCTGCGACGCGGGCTGCGCATTTGTCGCCATGGTTGATTATAGCTTGAAATTTCAGGGCTTTCAGTGGCTCGGCCATGCGGTTATTCATGACCGCATGGTGAATGATGGCGGTGAGAACGTGGGCTTATCGTGAACAATTTTGAGCCGTGTTCCCCGGCGCGGCCCCCCCCGTATGTCTTCCTGTGCGCAAATCGAGTTCGAAGCCCGCTTCCTTGTCAGTCAAAGCGTCCCATCCAAAGCCACGCAGTATGGCTTGCCGAACATCCGTGACTCGGAGGCCCTCCCAGGAAAGACGACCGCTATTCCACACAACGCCCTTCGGGCCGACAGCTGAGATGGAAGTGAATCCTTCAAACAGTAGCAACTGCTGGTCGGCAACGGTTCTCAGCTCCACGACAGGCCGTTGTTCCACACGAAACCATTGTGCTGGGTCGGCGGCCTTGACCACATACGCATATCCACCCGCAACCATGCAGAACGAACCCGGATCAGGACAAGAGCAAACGGCATTCATCACATGGGGTGAGTCAAAGCCGGAAGCAAAGAACCCGAACCATGCTGGTCCTGCCCTGGGCGCAACTCGCACATGCACTCCCGTGCGATCGCCTTCTTCCAGTTCCACGGGAAAGTGGTAAAGCTTCTCTACCGGGTGAACAGGAGGAGGCGACTCCAAAACTTTGAGCTCGTAGTCGCGGGGGAATGTAAAGTCAAATCGCATTGCAGGAAATGGCTCAACCCCGCCTCTGCTCAATCGCGGTCAGAAATTCTCTTATACGTTCGTGAACGCTTTTCACCTGCACCGGAAGCTGCAGGTGACTGCCTTCTTCTATTAAGGGAATCAGACGGTCGAAATCAGGCCCGGAGTGCGATCCGATCAGGGCAATTCGAATGGGATGAAACAGATCTTTTCCTTTTACACTTAAATCCGTTTTGATTTCGTTCATGATAGTTTTGAAGCGTTCCGGCGCCAATTCAGAGTCGGGACAGCGCTTTTGAAATTCCCACAGGACTGAAATTGCCTTGCGATCATCGTTGGCGAAGATTTCCGCGTTCTCTGCGGATTGCAGAAACTCTGCCGGATCATGCTTAAAGATGATTCCGGCGCGCTCCGGCAACTGTTCCAGCCGGTCCACATAAGGAGCCAGCAGATCAATCAGCTTGTTGGCCCAGCCGCTCACGTGACCGTTTGGGCTCGCCGGAAGGAGGCCGGCCTGGCGTAGAAATCCGGTGCCCATCTCATGGATTACCGGTGGAGCGCTGCTTTTTATGTATTGCCGGTTCAGCCAATTCAGCTTCTCGTTATCAAAAATTGCCGGTGACGGAGTAACGCGCTCCAGGGAGAACTCTTTGATCAGCTCAGCAGTGGGAAAAATTTCACGGTCGCCTCCGGTGGGCGCCCATCCAAGCAATGCAAGATAGTTCATCAGCGCTTCCGGCAGAACACCCATTTCACGAAAGTGTGAGATGGAGGTGGCGCCGTGGCGCTTCGAGAGCCTCTCCCGGTCAGGTCCGAGAATAGTGGAGAGATGCGCAAATTCCGGTACCGGCAGGCCCAGAGCCTCATATACAGCCACCTGCTTGGGCGTGTTTGAGATGTGGTCGTCTCCACGGATCACGTGCGTAATCTTCATGTCGGCGTCGTCGATCACGACCACATAGTTGTAAATGGGCATGCCGCTGGAGCGCACGATGATGGGATCGCTGACCACTTCATTGGAAAATTCAACCGGGCCGCGAACGATATCGTGAAACCGAATTGGGTGCTCGGGAATTTTCAGGCGAATCGCCGCCGGTTCGCCCGCAGCACGCCGGCGCTCTACCTCGCCTGCATCCAGCTTCCGGCATTTCCCTGAATAGATTGGCTGCCGCTGTTCGGTCAACGCCTGCTGACGTTCCCGTTCCAGTTCCTCGGCAGTACAAAAACAGTAGTACGCCTTTTGCTCCTGAATGAGCTTTGCCGCATAGGCTCGGTAAACATCCATTTTGTCGGACTGGCGATACGGCGGATACGGCCCTCCCACATCCGGCCCTTCGTCCCAATCCAGTCCCAGCCATTTCAGGTCCGCCAGCAACTGGGTTTCATAGCGGCCTTCACTGCGTTCCACGTCAGTATCTTCGATCCGCAGGATGAAGGTACCGCCAGTCTTACGGGCAAACAGCCAGTTATAAAGTGCTGTGCGCACGTTTCCAATGTGCAACTGACCTGTGGGAGAAGGAGCAAACCGGACTCGTACTTTGCCGTGATCAGCCATTCATTTGATGGTAACAAATCAGATGCGACCGTTAGGGTGAATGCAGCCTGAAGTTCACTGGTGGGCCAGCGAGGTTTGCTTCAGCGATTTGCTTTTGTCCGCAGGTAAAGGTAGAGGCCCGCTTACTCCCACCACTGCGCTGCTTGTGTCATTGGCTCGGCACTCGATCGCAGCAGCGTCCGTGTAATCCGGTCATGCCATCCCAGTTGGTCTTCATCCACGAACGCCCAGGCATAACCCAGGCCCATGGAGATCGCTGAAAGAGCGCTTGCAGCAGCGCGGCAACGACGCGTCACGACAGTTAAATGTTTTCCATCGAAAGTGGCGAGTTCAAGCTGGGCAAAGTGCATTCCCGGTGTTCCTTTGCCGTGTACGAGGAAGAGATACTGGAACACAGTCCATAACGTTCCAGCTACGCACAACCCAAGCAACAGCGCCAGCCGCGAATGCGGATTATCTTCAGCCATACGGGCAAAAGCAAAATCGAACAGCATTACAGCCGCTGCCACCGTGGCGACATCAACCACCAGGGCAATCAATCGTTGCGCCAGCGCGGCAGGCCGGGCGATTACTTCCCGCTGACTTCTCTCGGTGTGATGCGCGGGCTCCAGGGTGATGTCTTCAAAGCTGGGCAGCAGCTCCATCTGTTCTGCCCGGCGAACCGGCTGGATCTGGCGCTCAGGTTCAGCCAGTTCTTGTGCCCGCTCACTCCTCACTGCATGTTCCTCTTCAACATTCAGAATTCGCGGGGGAGCTTCCATGTTTGGAAGAGCTACCTCGGAAGCCAGTGGGCCGGGTTGAACAGGAATATCTGGAAGCACAGTGGCGCTGCGAGGAAAGCGGATGATTTTGGGCGGTTCAGGAGGCGTCACTTCCCGGTGAGGCTCTCCGTTGGGATCCGACAGAGTATTGTTCTCAAAGCGGCGCCGGACCCGCTCCCGGACGACTGGCCCATCCGTAACGATGAGGGCTTCCTCCGCGGAAAAATCGAATGCCAATGCCTGGTCTACATCGTCCTGCCTGCCACGCCGTGCGCGGTGTTGCTGTACGCGCGACGCAACTTCTCTGCGCCACTCACCCTCACAAGGCGACTCACTCTCCGACACGGTAGCCTCCCCGGGGAATTCGTCATATTCTTCGATGCATGGAGCCGCGCTCGCATGTGAGCAAGGATGTTTGCCGCAGATCGGGCAAGTCATACGACGGATTGTGAGATTCGCCAGGGAGCAAGTGGACGCGCAAGCAGAACTACTTTTGCATTTGCAAAACTGGCCGTGTTACCTTGCCGAGTCCGACTATTTTTCTACGGCATGCGTGCCCAACCTACATTTGTTATCACAGCGGCGGTGCTTTGTCATCTACTTCTGCGCGCTCCGTTAGTGACCAGCCAGACGCTCCCGGCGCAAGATGCTCAAACGCAGCAAGCGTCCCAGGGAAGCCCGTGCCATGCCGTCTTGACCGCTCCACCGGCCCTGCAAAAGGCATCCGGAAATGCGTCGAGTAAATCACAAGCCGTGAGCAGCGGAACTGAGAGCGCACCAAAAGTGGAGATCAGTGAGCGCGAGCCCATCATCATTGATGCTTCCGAGTGCGAAAAGAACGGTTCCATTTATGGCTTGCGAGGCAATGTTCAAATCCTGTTTAAGGCTTATACCTTCCGGGGCGACAACGTGACGTACGACTCGGCCTCAGGAGAAGCCACTTCTTCCCGGCATGCGGAGCTGGACGGCGGGCCAAGAGACATCCACATTACAGCCAGCCGCGCGAACTATAACGTACGCAACAGGACCGGCAAATTTTATGACGTGAAAGGAACCACAGGAGCGCGCTTTCAAGGCAAGAATGTCACTCTTACTTCCTCCAATCCCATCGCATTCACAGGCAGGCTGGTAGAGCAGACCGGGCCGGAAGAGTATGTCTTGCACAACGGATCCGTGACGTCATGTGAACTCCCCCATCCCAAATGGACCTTCAACGCCGCCAGGATCATCTTGCGCGTGGGACACTCCGCCAAAATCTACCACACCACCTTCCGTTTGAAAGGTGTCCCGGTTATTTATCTGCCCTACGCTTCGCCGCCAGTCGAGCGATTGGGCCGCCAGAGCGGCTTTCTTATTCCCAACTTCGGCACGTCCAGCAGCAAGGGCACCATTCTGGGAGATTCGTTTTATTGGGCCATCAATCGCAGCATGGATGCCAGTCTGGGCGGAGAATATCTCTCCAAGCGTGGCTGGTCACTGCAGGAAAGTTTCCGTGCCAAGCCGAGTGAAAGCTCGTATCTCAACGTAAATTATTTTCAGGTGCTGGATCGCGGCATTGTGCAGAACGTGCAGCAAACAGTAAACGGCGTGACCACCACCGTACCTCAAACCGTGAACCAGGGCGGTGAAGACATAAAACTGAATGGAGAGGTAAATCTTCCGTATGCC
>DASUBD010000495.1:0-18981 GCA_035763445.1 Candidatus Angelobacter sp. | reverse complement strand
CTTTGTTCGGTCAACTCAGCCAGTTCGTGCAGCTTGTCTTCGACCTTGATGTGCGGCACCATCTCACCACCGATTTTGCTGAAGCGGCTCAGGCGGTCAGTGATGCGCAGAAAGCCATCTTCATCCACCATGGCCATGTCGCCGGTGTTGTACCAGCCATCATGCAGCACTTCAGCCGTCTTCTCGGGACGATTGAGATAGCCCTGCATCACGTTGGGACCGCGCACCAGTAGCAGGCCGGACTCTCCGGGCTTCACTGGCTGTTTGGTTTCAGGATCCACGATACGGATGCTCATGCCGGGCAATGGATGACCAATGCTTCCGCGTTTGGCGCCAACCTGGCGAAAATCAGCAGCGCGGAATCCCGGGGTGTTGACTGCGACCACAGGCGAGCATTCCGTGCAACCGTAGCCTTCCATGGGACGGATGCCGAAGTGATCTTCAAAAGCCAGCGCCAGGCGCTCCGGAAGCTTTTCCGCTCCGGCCACAACATACTGCAGGCTGCCGAACTCTTCGGGCGAGCAGCGACGCATGTATGCCTGCAGGAAGGTGGGAGTGGCCAGGAGCATGGTGATGTTGTAATTGCGCACAAAACCGCCAATCACGCGCGAATCGAGAGGATTGGGATGGAACACGGCGCCGATTCCCGCCAACGCAGGCAGAGCAAGCGTGCCGGTAAAGCCAAAGGAGTGGAAGAAGGGAAGGATGCCCAGAATCTTCTGCTGACCACTGAGGAGAAATACCTGATTGAGTTGCTCTGCGTTGGCGGCAATGTTGTAATGCGTGAGCACAACGCCTTTAGGATCGCCGGTGCTGCCGCTGGAGAAAATGATGGTGGCAATGTCATCAAGAGATGTTCTTCGTTCAGCGCCGACGGATTTTTCGATCCAGCGAGCAGGCATAAAAGAGAGCAACAGCGCGCTCATCCGCTCTGCGAAACGCGGATTGGCAGCTACATCTTCAAGCAGCGTTGGCTCCATGGGCGGGCGCGTCTGGATACGTTCAAGAAATGCCTGGGAACTGATAACCGTTTTCAATCCGCACTGGGCGACGCAGGAAGCAATCACTTCATTGGAAGCGGTGTAGTTCAAGTTGACCGGCACCTTGCCCATCAGCATGGCGGCATAATTCACCAGAGCGCCGCCGACCGAGGGCGGAAGCAGAATGCCAACCTTGTCCTGACCTTGCCACACGGTACGGAGACGGCGCGCAAGATAGATGGTGCGAGCCAGCGCGCTTCCAAAGCTTACTTTGGGAGTGTGGCCGTCAGCCATGGCAAAGCGCCAACGATGTCTTTTTGCCGTCTTGATGAAGTTGCGCTGAATCGGCTTCATGTAGCGCTTGCGGCTGGCGAACGCAGCGCTGCCCAACTCCTGCACAACTGTTCGCGCTTCCTGGGAAGTCGCAGTGGAAGGCAGCGGCGTTCCGAAAACGACGCTTACCGGATAAGGAATGCGACGAGGCACCTTCCAGAGAAAGCGTCCACGCTCAAAGCTGAAGATGGAGCCCCACACGCCATCAAGGTTCACAGGGACGATGGGCGCATCCACATCTTTCATAATGCGCTCCATGCCGCGACGGAAAGGCAGCATTTGCCCAATGCGCGTCATCTGGCCTTCAGGAAAGATGCAGACCACCTCGCCTTCGCGGATGCTCCTGGTGGCTTCGCGCAGTGATTGGATCAGCTCCCGAGGACGCTGCTGTGAGGAGATGGGAATCACGCGCAGGATTTTTAAGAACGGCTTGAGCCATGGTCGCTCATACATGTCCTTGAACATCAGGAAGCGAATAGGCCGGTCTGTGGAAGCAATCAGCAGCGCCGCATCCGCCATGGAAACGTGGTTGGGAACCAGCAGCGCGCCGCCTTTGGCCGGGACGTTCTCGCGTCCGCTAACGTCAATGCGATAAAGCGTGTGCGTCGCCAGCCAGAGCAGCAGGCGCAACATGGAATCCGGCAGCAGGTAAATGACGTAGGCCGTGGCCGCGATAGTTGCAATGGATACGGTGCGGAAGATTCCTTGTGGCCCGAGATGGAGCCAGCGCGTCATCATGAAATACGCCGCTGACGCCAGAAACACTCCAATGAAAGACAGCAGGTTGGCAGCGGCTATTACTGCGCCGCGCTGGTTATCCGGTGGGCGATGCTGAATCAGGGCGTTAATGGGAACAGCGAAGAAGCCGCTGGCAAAACCAACCGCTGCCAGAAGCGCCAAGACGGCGGCAAAAGACAGCCCGTGCAGTGACAGGGCCGCGGCGAGAATGGTGATGCCAATAGAGCCGAGAGGAATCAGGCCATACTCAATCTTGTTTCCTGAAAGATATCCCGCGGCCACGCTGCCCAGTCCGATTCCAATGGCCGCTGCCGCCTGGAGAATCCCGTTATCGAAGCTCTTGACCTTCAATACATCATGGGCATAGAAGACGATGTTGAACTGCAGCAAAGCGCCGAGGAACCAGAAATAGGTATTGCCCAGAACCGCCAGGCGCAGTACGCGATCGGGATAGATCTCGCGGCAGTTGGAGTAGAGATCACCGAGGAAGTTGGGGCGAAATTTCTTTGCCGGATCGGCGGCGGGCAATCGCGGGATAACCAGGGCAGCGCCGAGTCCCACCACTGATAAGCCGAGCAACACAAAGCCGGAATACTGGTCGCGACCGGAGAAAACCTGAGCCATGGCCGCAGCCGCCACGCCAGCGGTGATCAGCGCGACGAAGGTGGTCATTTCCAGAATGCCGTTGCCCCAGGAGAGTTTTTCCTGCGGAAGCAGTTCTGGAAGCAGTCCGTACTTGGTGGGTCCGAAGAGCGCAGCCTGAGTGCTGGCCAGGAAAATGGCCGCCATCTCAATGTTCAAGTTGTGACGCGCCAGGCCAACGGTCGCAAACACAATCACGCCCATCTCCAGCAGCTTGGTGCCAATGGCAATGCTCCGTTTGCTGTAGCGGTCAGCAAAGTAACCACCGGCCATCGAAAACAATATGAAAGGAAGCGAAAACAGCGCGCCCACCACCAGCACCATTTTGTCTCGTTGCGCATCGGTGAGGCCCATGCCAAGGACCAGAAAGATGATGAGGTTCTTGAGGCCGTTCTCATTGAAAGCGCCCTGAAACTGAGTGGCGATCAGGCTCCAATAGCCGCGGTGCCAACGGGCTTGTGCCTGTGGTTGAGGATTGGTTTCTGACATAGGTTTGGTGCTGACGAGTGTACCCCGGAACGCGGTTTATAGATGATTCATCAGGGGTTGGCAATCGGGTGACCAACGTAATAGGGCATTTCCTGTGAGCCGCATCCTGAAACACCAAAACTAAAACCTTTGAAACATGGAGGAAGGAGTAAGCTGAGGAACAAGACTCAAGAGGCCCGTACCGGCCCCTTCAGCGTGCTGCGGATTCGCTTCGTCTGAGTAGCGAATGCGCAAGCGGACGCATCGCGTTTTTGCGGAAGGATCGGGGATTCAAACCGAACTCGGCCTGGAATGCGTGGTTGAAGTTGGATATGTCGCCGAAGCCGGAGTCAAGAGCGATGTCCAGCACCTGCGCGGGTTCCAGTACCAGACGTGTGGCGGCGCGACGCAGGCGCAGCCGGCGAAGATAACGATGCGGCGTGAGACCAGTGAGCTGCTGGAAGACACGAAGGAAGTGGTAACGACTGAGCCGGGCTTCGCGAGCAAGAGAACCGAGTTCGTGGTCCAACTCCGGACGGGCTTCCATGAGGCGAACGATGTGAGTGATCCTTGCTTCTGCAGCCAGCGAACTGTCAGGTTTTGAAGCGTGATCGTTGCCACTCTCCAGCGCCCGCAATGCAAGTTCCAGGCTGATCTCCTCCCACGTACGTGTATCCGCTGCGCCCGCGAGACTGGCAGCCGCACGCGCCACCAGGGGTGATAGTTCTTTCACGGGAGGCACGCGCAGAGAAGAAAAATAGCCTCTCCCGGCCAGCAATCCGGATTCTTCGGTCAGCGTTTGAAAATATTCAGGATCAAAGACGAAGGCGATGCAGTGGTCGCCAGGTGCATGTTCGTGTCCGCACTCAAAATATTGACCGGGATTTCCGAGAAGAAGTGAGCCGGGCGTCATCAACTCACGGCCAGCACTGGATCGATATTGAAAGGTGCCCTCCAGAACCATGCCGATGGAGACTCCCGAATGCTGCTCCTCAAAAGAGTGGTCGCCTGGCCCGGCAGTGCAGATCACGTCTGAAACACTCCAGCCTTTGCCTCGCGCCAGCAGCCGCGCAGGAGGATGCTTCAGCTCTTGAGGACTGGGACGGACCGCTGGAGCAGCTGCGAATTTGACCGCAATTTTCGCCAAGAACTTTTCCTATCCAAACAATACAACATCAGAAGAGGCGCGGAAAGCCGGGCTTGTAAGCCATGCGCTGGCCGCGTCGGCGCAAATACGCGATTGGAGGATTCAAGATGGCAACAAAGATTGCTCAGCAGGAAACAGTCTCAACCACGCTGATTGGCCGTTGGGAACAGGTATGCCAGAAGCTGGCAGGACTGGCGGAGGAAATTCCCGCCAATAAGTTTGATTACAAACCCGCCGATGGAGTGCGCACGGTAGCTGAGATTCTGAGGCATGCAGCGTTCTGGAACCTCTATGTGGCGGATGCGGTGCGGGGAAAGAAAGGAAACGACACTGATAACGAACTTTCACGAGAGAAATATTCCAGCAAGAAACAGATCATTGATGCCCTGACAAGCAGTGCGTCAGAGGTGTCAAAGGCCTTGCGCGCAGCAGCGCCTCCCGAGTTGAGGCCGGAGACGGTGGAAACGCTGGTGGCCTTCATTGAGCATAACTGCGAACACTACGGCCAGCTTGCCGTTTATGCCCGGATGAACAAGATTGTGCCGCCGGCTTCGCGTGGATAGAAGCCGTGGTCCCAAGTGCGAATTTTTCTTCTCCTGAGGAGTGAAATCATGACCACAACACACACACTGACTGATAGTTTTCTCACGCTCCTGGCGGCTGCCGGAAGATCACCGGAAATCGAAGCGGCTATGGACGTTTATGGCTGGCTCGTCGGAAGCTGGCAACTCGACGTGCTGCACTACAAGGGCGAAGACGTTTCTTCACAGAACCTCCAAGGCGAAGCGCACTTCGCATGGGTCCTGGAAGGCCGTGCCATTCAGGACCTGTGGATCATGCCGCGCGTGCGCGATCGCAAGCCGGACTCAGATCGCGTGAATAATATGTACGGAGCCACGCTACGCATATGGGACCCGGCGCTGCGAGCATGGCGGATTCGATGGTTCAATCCGGTGAGCGGCCATGAGGAGCGCCAGACCGGCCGGCGAGTGGGTCATGAGATCGTGCAGGTTGGCGCGCGTCCGGACGGAACCGCCACACGCTGGCGCTTCACAGAAATCACCAACGACTCCTTTCATTGGCTGGGCGAAGCGCTGGAAGCAGACGGAAAGAGCTGGAAACTGGAAGGCGAGTTCCGCGCTCACCGCATGCAGTTATAAGCCTGCTTGCTGAAGACGCTAAGTTCGCTTCCGGCGTCTTCGTGCTAGCGCTGGATTTCGTCCACGCTGATACGCGGCCACTTGACTCTTGTGTGCTTCTTGGCGCTCCAGGACGACGGAACGAATCGGGCTATGCTTTCTCCTGCCGCAGTTCCCAGTTGAAGTCATAGAACACGCGGAACTGATTGCCGTCCAAATCGGCCACCCTGAACTCGCGCAGATGCCACGGTTTGTCTTCGGGCTCAGCAAGCACCTTTGCTCCAGCCGCCCGCCAGCGCTGGTAGAGTTCATCCACTTCCTTCTTGCTATCCAGATTGAGCCAGACCATCACTGTCGCGCCGTTGCCCTCATGCTGGTGGAATGCTGGATTCGTCAGGAACATGCGGCATTCGCCCTGTGAGATGCCCCCGATCCCGTCGTGCTCGCTATACCAGTCCAGATGAAACCCGAGCGCATTCACGTAGTACTCGGCGGATTTCTCGACGTTACTGACCGGAATCTCCGGAATCGCCATGGGAAATTTCGTAAGCATGCCCACGAGTTTACGCCGATTTGGTGTTATACCGCCTTACTGGTGTGCGGCTTCGGCTGCAGCGGATTCGAGTGAGCCTGGTTGTCCAACCCGCAGTTGGGTGTTTTCGTCCAATAGCAACAAGGAGCCTGCAGGAAGCGCAGCAACGAAAGCCGCGCCCATGCCATCTCCAAGGAAGGAGCCCAACCATGCGGTCTGACATCATGCCTGGAGCCGTCTTTCCCAACTACCATTTGCCTGATCACACGAGCACACTGCGCCGACTGAGCGAGCTGCAGGGCGATGACCCGCTGATCCTCACGCTGGCGCGCGGCCACTATTGCCCCAAGGAGCATCAGCAGCATCAGGAATTGGCCGCGTTTTATCCCATGATCGCCGTGGCGTATACGCAGATGGTCACAATCTCCACTGATGATCATCACACGCTGCAGGAGTTTCGCGCGTCGGTGGGCGCGCAGTGGCCCTTTCTCTCTGATCCTGAGCGAAAGGTGCAGAAGGACCTGGACATCCAGGAATACACTGACCCGGAACACAACCCCATGATCCCGTACACGCTGGTGCTCAAGCCCGGCCTGGTGATTCACACCATCTACAACGGCTACTGGTTCTGGGGACGGCCCTCCATCGCCGACCTGTGGCGCGACCTGCGCGAGGTGACGCGCCAGATCCGCCCTGACTGGGATCTGAGCGCTCCCGGATTGCGCAAGGCCTGGGACGTCGGCGACTTTTCCCACTTCCATGGCTGGGACAAAAAGGCCGCCAAAGAGACGGTTGGGAAGAAGTAAGAGCTGTTGATAGAGGAGGAGAGTAGGAATGAGTTTGCCAAACATTAATGTGGTGCCGGGCACGGCTGATGCCGATTCGCAGAAATCGCAGCAGCCCGGTAGCCAGTCGTTCGCTCAGCTCGAACAAAAACTGCAGAAGCAGCTTGATAAAGCCTTGTATGCGGGCGGAAGTCCAGCGGCGCAACGGCTACGCAACTTCCTGAACGGCACCTGGCTGGGCGAGCCGCTGCACGTGGTGCTCACGGATGTGCCGGTGGGCGCCTGGACGGCCGCAATGGTCTTTGACGCTTTATGCCTCAGCCGTTCCGGCCGTGAGTTCGCGCGGGCCGCCGACGCGTCGATTGCAATCGGACTGGCCGGCGCCGCATGCGCTGCCGCCACTGGCGTGACGGACTGGTCAGATGTTGATCCTCCTGCGCGCCGCCGGGGATTGATCCATGGACTGCTGAATCTGAGCGCCACCGCGCTGTTTGCCACTTCTCTCATTCAGCGCAAGCGCGGGCACAGCTTAAGTCATACCCAGAGCGGGAGCCAGAATAAACACTCGCGCGCTGCAGGCCGTTTGAGCGCTACTCTCGGTTACGCGGTGATGGCATACGCCGCCCACCTGGGCGGAAAGCTGGTTTATGAAAACCGCGTAGGAGTCGACCGCACGGCTGGCCAGCCGTTTCCGCGGGATTTTGTGGCCGTGCTGGCTGAATCAGAGCTCAAGGAGAACAAGCCTGCCCGGGCCATGCACAACGGAGTGCCCATTCTGCTGGTCCGTCGCGGAGACCGCCTGTTTGCCATGGCGGAGACCTGCTCCCACTTCAGCGGGTCACTTTCAGAAGGCAAGCTGGATGGTGACAGCATTGTGTGTCCGCTGCACAACTCCAGGTTTGCTTTAGAGGATGGCCGTGTGCTGAATGGCCCGGCGGTGCATCCGCAGCCGTGCCTGGAAGCAAGGATCCGGAACGGACAAATCGAAGTGCGGGCCCGGCGGTGAGCAGGACAGCCGCGTTGGAAGCCGTTGCTGGAGTCCAGTTTTGAACTTTAAGCTTCTCGCTTTGGCGGTCCAAGTGTGTCATGCTGTTGGCATGGACAAAGCCAAAAAACTCGCTGAGGAAGCGGAAGATCGTGAACGTATGGCCCGCATCTTGAAACGTCACCAAAAGCCTGCTAAGAAAGAGACCCGCCGAAAAGAGGTTAGCCAGGCCCTTGCGCAAACCATCAGAGAAGCTACTGCGCATTGATTGTTGGCTGCTTTAGAGTGGCAAATCATATCCCTGCCGCATTGAACGGCAAAGAGTCAGGAGAAGAGTTCTCACCATTAACCTGGCACGGAAGTAATCCGCGCAACCAGCAAAACAAACCGGCGCGTGCTGATCGCCAAGTGCAAACAATGGTTTTGGCCAGCCAGCTGCAGGGGGAATTTGATTCTTCACGACAACAAAATTGAAGAGGTACATCTTCCTCGGACTGAGTATCTCGCAGTGTATTCCGCTTTGCGACAGCTCCTGAAGCCCTATGAAGACGAACTGGCGGTCAAAACCGACAAGCCCGGCCAGTGCTATCTTGAGACCCGGTCTGCCGGCCACAGCGGTCGCCGGCTCTTCTTTGCCGCTGCCAAAATCAAGAAGAAATATGTGAGTTATTACCTGCCTGCTCTATACATGTTTCCGGAGCTCTCCAGAACCATTTCGCCCGGTTTGAGAAAAACCATGCAGGGGCAATCCTGCTTCAATTTCACTGAACTCGATCCGGAAAGTCTGCAGGAACTGGAAAAAATGACCCGGGCCAGCTTTCTGGCGCTCAAGAGCAAAGCCCTGCTTTGATCGCACAGAGCTGAAATCAGGCCTGCGGCGCCTTCTTTCGTAACGAGATAATGTGAGTATTCCCTCTGCCTGTCCTGTAGAATAAAGCAATGTCTACGAACATCGATTCCAGGCTCGAATTGTTGAACAAAACCGCCGATTTCTACCGCCGCTCACTCGCAGATTACCCGGGATTTGCCAGAACAGAAAAGAAGCCGCGCACAAAAAAACACCTTGAATTGCGGTTGAAAACCATCCTGCAGGAAATTGAATCTCTGACACTCAAGCCTGCTTTATAGCCTTCCCGCCAGGACATACTCTGATCCGGCTGCTGCATCTGGTTCAGAAAGGTTCGGAGCAAAAGGCTTTTTTAGACCTGTCGCGCGAAAGGCATATCTGATTCACAACGAGAATAACGACGATCACCGCAGTCTGCCCGATCCGGGGGCAGACAGACCATACCTGTCCGAAATCGAAAGCAGTCGTTTGCTTCAAACAGACATTGAGCCTGAAGCGGAGCTCGACGAGTTGTCTGAGGGCTTGGAACGGGAGGGGATCGATATCTCCCTTCTGGATGGCGAGACGCCCTCACAGCGTCGTCATAGGCTGGAACGGGAACTGGACGGCACGGAGGACGTGGATCTGGCGCCGGAGGAATCTCCGGACAAAACCAATGATCCGGTGCGGCTGTACCTTCGTGAAATGGGCACGGTCCCCCTCCTTACGCGAGAGGGAGAAATCGAGATTGCCAAACGGTTTGAGCGGGGCCATTTCCGGGCGCTGAAAGCAATTTCACGTTCACCCATCGCGATTCAGGAAGTTGTCGCGCTCGGCGCTGATCTGGAGCGGCATGCGCGCTCCATCAAGGAAGTTGTGGTGTTCGACGAGGAAGATGTTACCGACGAAATTGTCGCTCTGCGGCTCAAAGCCACGCTCGACCTCATCCGTGAAATGACGGTCTGCCATAAGCGGGCTTGCGATCTTGAGACAAAGATCAAGGGCATCAGCCGGACGAAGAACCCGAAGCTGTACCGGCGCTATCGCTGGAAGATTGGGCGCAATCGGGTTGCCGTCTCCCGCATTCTGCGACAACTCAGGTATACGCAGCCGGAACGTAAGCGCCTGATCGAAAAGGTGACCGGAATGGCAGACAGGATGCGATCTCTCGACCGGCAAGCCCAGAGCCTGGGCCGGAAGATTGAGAGCACCCGCAACGAAGCACAGCGATCTGAGTACAAGCGGCAGCAGCGCAATTGCGCGGCCGATTTGAAAAAACTTGAGCAGGAAGCCGGTTTGGGATTTCAGGAGCTGCGCCGCACTCAGCGCGAAATCATTCAAGGCAACGTTGATGCCGAGTACGCCAAGCGCGAGCTTGTGGAAGCCAACCTGCGTCTTGTGGTTTCAATCGTCAAAAAATACAACAATCGCGGCCTGCAGTTTCTTGATCTTATCCAGGAAGGCAACATGGGGCTGATGAAGGCCGTGGACAAGTTCGATTATCGCCGTGGCTACAAATTCTCCACCTATGCCACATGGTGGATTCGCCAGGCGGTAACGCGCGCCATCGCCGACCAGGCACGCACCATCAGGGTCCCGGTGCACATGATTGAGGTAATCAATAAGCTTCTCCGCGCCACACGTATGCTGGTGCAGGAACTGGGGCGTGAGCCTGCAGTCGAGGAGATCGCGAAGAGAATGGACGTTCCCGTATCCAAAGTCCGGCGAGCGCAGAAAATTGCACAGCAGCCAATCTCGTTGGAAACGCCCATCGGCGAGGATGAAGGATCCAGATTGATTGATTTTCTGCATGACACAACCGGACTTTCTCCCACGGACGCCATGATTCGGGTGAACCTGAAGGAACAGACGGCACACGTTCTGAGGACGCTCAATCCTCGTGAGGAGAGAATCATCAGGATGCGTTTTGGCCTTGAGGACGGCTCCGAGCACACGCTTGAAGAAGTGGGCCAGAAATTTCAGGTCACGCGCGAGCGCATTCGCCAGATTGAAGGCAAGGCCCTGCGCAAGTTGCGGCATCCATCGCGTTCCAGCAGGTTGAGACCGTTTGCAGACCGGCAAAACCACAAATGGAACCGATAGGCGATTCACGACAGGTCTGGACCACGCTAGCCCGCCATTAAAACCGCGCTTGTGGTGAAACAGCAACAGCGATGCCGAGCTGTTCGCAGACCTGTTGGGTCAGCGTTCTAATCGGCAAAGCGCAGGTATTCTTGCGGATGTCGAGCCTCTTCTCGCCGTCGCGCGTACCAGCAAATCCGGCGGTACACGCCGGGAGCAGATTGATCACCTGGTAGCGGCTGTGGCGGGTGGCCGGTCGATGACGTTGACCCCAGACGAATGCTCAATCACAGTCGTGTTTGGGAAGAGGCCTCCCAGGACAACGAACAACACAATGCCAGCCAGGACCCAACGCTCACGTGGAAGAGCATCCGCTGCAATCGTAAATCCCGTTCGACGCTTACCCAGGAAAAGCCGCGTGAACAAGCGAAAGAAGCTTACGGCATTCATCGCGGTCGCGATGGGCAGCAGCAGTCCTGTGAGCGGATGGGTGGTGAGCGTTCCGTGGATCAGCAAGTCCTGAGAGCAGAAACCCAGTGTGCCCGGTAAACCGACAAGTGCCAGTCCGAGGATGGCAAACGACACGGCAAGGCGCGGGGCGTGTTGGGCCAGGCCCAGATGCCTGCCGACGCTCAGATTTTCGCCAAAGCGAACCTCCAGCAGTCGCAGAATCCCGAACAGACCCACGGTGGACACCGTGACCACAACCCAGTGCACCAGGGCGCCGGTAATTCCTTCTGCTGTTCGACTCTCCAGGCCGCTCAGGATGCAAGCCGACTGACTGAGAGCCAGAAACGCGAGCAACCGCCGTGGCGAGTTCTCAGCAAGAGCTCGAATGGCAACAAAAACCGCGGTAGCCATCGCGAGATAGGAAAGAACCGGAAACAAATGGTCTGTCTCCGGAAACAACGGGACAATTAACTTCACGACCAACAGGGCCCCGAAATGGCCGTTCAGGAGAAGAGCAGCAGGGACTAAAGGGCCACTCTCAGCGGCATCTGCTACCCAGGCCTGGGCGGGGATAATTCCTTTGCGAAAGATCGCAGCCACGATGAGGAGGGTAAATGCAATCACTCCGCCGGGGCTCTGTCCCTTCAGATGAGAAATCGAAGAAACGCCTGTTCTGGCTACTATGAATCCTATGGCGAGAGCGATGGCCAGGGTTGAGGACAGCAGACCAGCCATAGGACGCCATTTGCGCGCAGGAAAAGAGCCGGCCCACAAGAACGGGACGATGGAGAGAATCCAGGCACCCAGCAAAACGAGCAGGTTCCCAGTCGAGTATGCCAGTAGGGTCGAGCCCAAAAGAATGAGGATTCCCGCGATCGTATTCGTCTGCGAATCACGCTGCGGAAGCAACAGAATTGCCCCAAATGTCAGGGAGGAAAAGAGCAGCATCAATGTCTGGTAGAGAGACTCACCATTCGGCGCCTGCCAGACAAGCGCGGTGCTTGCAATCATGGATAGGAGCGCCGCAACGCATCCGAAAATGCGGAGTTGTCGACGAAAAATTGTGACGGCAGCGGCCGCAAGCCATGGAGCGGCGACAGAAGCGCTGGTCAAAAAAGATGTGCGCAGAATCCACGCGGGCACGGACATCAATGGCTCCTCTGCGCCGGCTCGGCGGTGGAGACGTCAACGGCGTGGCCGGAGTGGATTGTCGAAGGGACGGACGCAGGGGTGCGATCCAGCCGGGAAAGATAAGCGGAGAGATGCGACAGCGGAGCAACCACCCAGCGCTCGATCATCGTATCCAGATGGCCGCGGTCGAGCGCCCAACGATAGAGCCATAACTGAACCCTCTCCGGCAGCATTTCCTCGATTTGCTTATCCGCCGGCGCGAGCTGGCCTCCGATGGCGGAGTGCATCTGGTGATAGTCGTGAAGCATGGATGGCGCGCGCAGATATTGCATGGTGCGAACCGTAGCATTCCCCAGGATGTGGGCCACCGCAAGCCATCTCCATCCGAGGCCGATCTCAATGAACACAATGCCCACTTGCGTCAACGTGGCATACGAGAGCGAAGTCTTGGCATCGGCGGTGGCACGGCCAACAATGGTTCCGTGAATGGCTGTAGCAGCGCCGATCAGAATTACCAGGCAGGAAGCAAGCCGGGATTGAGCCAGTAGCGGCTGGGCGCGAAGCAACAGGTAGGCTCCGGCATGGATCGAGATGGCGCCATAAAAGATGGCGCTTGATGGAGTGGGCCCCTCCATGGCGCGTGGGAGCCATCCCGAAAAAGGCACCTGTGCAGCTTTTCCCGAGGCCGCAAAAAGCAGGAGAAGACAGACGATTACCGCCCGCGCACCAGTCAGGCTAGGAAAGCCAGCATCGAAGGATGCTGTTACTGCCCAATGGTGCATGGCGAAGATCCCCACGAGCAATCCAATGTCACAGGCGCGGTATATACCGAAGACGTACAGCCCGTTTTCAACGGGAGCGGGCCTCGTATCGAAGAATCCGATCAACAAGACCGACGTGATGCCGACAATCTCCCATCCCGCGGCCAGCAGGTCAAAAGAACCAGCGGCGAACGCGAGGAGTGATCCGAATGCGAACAGGTGCAGCAAGAGGAAAAACCGCAGAAAACCAGATTCACGATGGAGGTACGTTGCCGAGAACTGTCCTATCAGTCCTGATAACACCGCGGCTAATGCCAGGAAAGGAACCGAAAGCCGGTCCACCATCAATACCAATGGAAAATGGTAGCTCCCCACTGCAAACCAGTTGCCGAAGGCGACAGTAATGTTTGGCGCGAAAGACATTCTCCAAATCAGTGCCGCAACTCCAGCGGTGCAGGCGGCGAAGGTCAGTCCGGTGATGGAGGACAGGAGACGTTCGCCTGGAACCCAGTCCAGCAACCATAGAAGGCCAAACACAGCAAAGATCACGCCCGGGGCTGCCACGACAAAAACGAGAATGTCCTGAAAAGCATTCACCGGACACGGTCTCCTTTTGCCGTTCGGGGGGTTTGAATCCAGGCCATGGGAAGATGCTGGAGTTTCCCGGTGTACCATTCGTGCGATGAGAGCGCCACGGGAAGGCGTTCCAGATCCCCGTGGAACTCTTCAAATCCGCGATCCCGGTACACGTGAACACGTGCGGATGCAGGGTCAATGGTAACCATTCGAATCCAGCGATTCTCGAGCAGCCGCTTTAATGCGATGTTGGTCTCCATCACTTTCTCCAGCCTGTCAGGAGCGGTCTCCACCACGAAGAGAATCCGGACGGGCTCATGGATTTCAACCATCTGCCAAGGCAAGCCAGTGCGCAGGTCGCTGGCGTGACCGTCCATAACTCCCATCAGACTGGTGACGTTGTGCGGCAGTTTGGTCCCGCATCCATATCGATCGTTGTCGACAAATGAAAAGTAATATTCCAGGCTGATTCCAGCGCAGACGGGGACCGCAGCTGCCAGCAATGCCGCGAGGGCTTCATTGGAGGGATCCACGTTGGCATCATAGGAAACCAGAAACGCACGCCGATCGAGGAAGAGGCCCCGAGTGAGGCTGCGACGCCCGACGATGCAAACCGAATTTGTGCAATGACCATATTCCGGCCGTGGCTGCGCGAGATGCTCGCTGCGTTCTTCCACATGACGAAGGGCACGTTCCGCATCCGCATCCGCGGGCAATGATTCGAATCGCCGGGCGCGCTCAAGCGCGTTCTGCATTCTCGCGCGATCAAGCGAAGCGCGAACGGACTCCAAATCCGCGAGATGTGTTGCGGGGACCGCATCGAGATCGAAGAGCTCTACGTCGTCGTTGCAGGTATCGTGATAGCCGCCGATGAACCAGGTATCCGGGGGAATATCAATCCCTTTTCCGCGCACCAGGTCACGCACTTCCGGCCGATTGGCCATGGAAGCAAAAAGCCGCGCATTCGGTCCTCCGCGCCGCCCGCCACAGGCGCCGCAATCGTGAGCCGATTCGTGAGGATTGTTGAGGCTGCTGGAGCCATGGCCCAGGATGACCACAAGACGTGCGAAATCGCGGACGAGACCAGCGGGGCCCAGAACGCTCGCCACTCGTTCCGCCTTTTCTTCCGCAGTGAATCCCATCAACAGACCGGACACGGCACTTTGGGATTGCCTGGTGTTCCGCATCAACGTGAGCTCGGTGCGCGGCTCGGGTAGAAAAGCCTTGTTCAGCCAATCGCGCAGGAGCGCATAACGTCGCGGAGCCAGAAGATGACCCATCAGGGGCACAGCGGAGAGCAAACCGAGGGCTGAGGTGGAAAGCCAGCCGCGGAGCAATGTCTTGGAGGAGACAAAAGAATTACGCATCAGCAAGCCAAGAATTCGCCGCCGCCAGCGGCGGCTTTCCAGTAGCGAGGTGTCTCCCGCTCTTGGCTGTTCTATGATCGCGTGCCTGGGTTTGACCACCACCGGGCAAAATGCCGCTCCGTGGGGATCGTCGATCCCCGTGTAATCCACGGCTACCCCAAAGTAACCGGCGGCACTATAGGTCTCCACCAAGGGGTTGGTTTCTTCCAGGGCTCGCCGCATGGATTCTTCGCGCTCATCGAGGCAGAAAAATACCTGCGCGGGAGGTCTTTGAGATTGATCGAACAAGCCGCGATATTTTCGGTGGCTGGCCAATCCGCGGAGGATCTCGCGCTCGTGAGCCCGTTCGTAGGCGAGATGGAGGATTCTCCGCCGCTCGAGCCCATTGAAGGCCTTGACTTCGCCGGAAAACGCCGCCCACTCGGACTCGGAGAGGCTCGCTACTTCCTCGCCCGAAAGTCTCAACACGCGGGCCGCATCGTAGACGCGTGCGGTGCGGCTCAAACGCCTCCTCTCCTGCGTCTTCAAAGTTGGCTCCTCGGGAATTGCCTCTCCTGCGCGCCTTCCCGCCGCCACCCGCGACATCGTGAGCCTCACAGCGAGAAAGTCCATGAGAGAACCGGGTAGCGTGGTGTGCGGAGCCAAACCGGGATCTTCCTCAAGCCTGCGCATCAATCCAGCCCAGCCGGGCAGGGCCAATAGTTCCGCTTGCAGAATTCCGGGCCATTCCATTTCTTCGATGGTTACGCTATCCAGGTAATCCAGGACCGCATCTGCCGCCGAAAACGAGAGGCGCTCCTGTCCGCGAAACTCTTTGTCCAGGCCGACCAGATACCTGGGAAAAACCCCGCCGCGTTCCGACAGCAACATCCGCACGCTTTCATAAAAGCCCTTTTCGCGGTTCGGCATGGGCCAATAGGCGGTTCCCTGATCCAAAAACACTGAACAAAGCCGGATCAGCCAGGGATGAATGATCTCGTCCATGGGGCGGGGCGCGGAAGGTTCTTCCTCATGAGCCACGGTGCGAGCAAAACAGGCTCCGAACAGTGCGCGTAGAGCAGGACGCTGAAAATCTTTCGCCAGGTCGCCCTGTTCGGTGCGCCAAACTATTGTCGCTGCATCGAACTCCCGGATTCCCGGGGTAATCATGGCCCGGCACAGCGAACTTCGGCTTAGTCCTGCAAAGATCAGAAAATCGGATTCCTGGTCAAGCACCGCGTCCACGTCCACAAGTTGGATCCGTCCACGGGCCAGCTCCGCGCGGTAATTGGCTTCGCTCATATACGGCTCAGCCCCAAATAGCTGCGCCGCCTGTTTTACTGCTTCTTCGAATGGGAGATGTTCGA
The DNA here is from genome assembly GCA_035763445.1 of Candidatus Angelobacter sp. Taxonomy (GTDB): domain Bacteria; phylum Acidobacteriota; class Terriglobia; order Terriglobales; family Acidobacteriaceae; genus Angelobacter. The sequence continues at coordinate 2,693 of DASUBD010000495.1, read as the reverse complement.
AAGCGTGCAGGGTGTTGTGGTGAATAAAAACCCCAATGGGACCCTGCCGGGGAAGCAGATGCGCGCCTTGTTCCACTGCGCGACGCAATCGATCCAGACGAGATGACTTGGAAGAGTTCAGGTCGGTCATCGACGTGTGATGAGCCGGGATTTCGGCGACTCCCTTGCCACTTCCTTCAGCATGTGGACTGTGGTGTTGAGTTGAGCGTAAAAATACCCGCGTAGAATATCGAGGACCTCGATCAGGGCATGATCCCGGATGGAATAGTAAACCTGATTGCCTGCCTTCCGGCTCACCACGATTTGTTTGGCCCGGAGGACTGCCAGATGTTGCGATGCATTGGCCTGCTCGATTCCCAACTTTTCAATCAGCTTTCCGGCCGACAGCTCGCCGTCGCGCAGGAGTTCGACCATTGCAATCCGGGTGGGATTTGCAAGCCCCTGAAATATCTCAGTCTTAAACTGTCGCAAGGCCTCACTCATCATTAATTTAGTATATTCGAAATTACTAATATAGCGTCAAACTATTTTTGACCGGGCACTCGACAAGAACGTGATCCCAAATCGTTCGGAGAGCGCGAAGAAACAGGACAGAGGGGATGGAAACCGGCCAGGACCCGGGAGCGGAACTATCCATGGGATGCCATTGATCAACACTGATCGGACTGATTAGTACTGACTAAGAAGACGCAGTTACCTCAACGGGCCACCCGGGGCGGGTGAGTAAACTCTACAGAGCGGCAGGCAAGCGAGATTGCAATACCGCCATCCAAACAAAGACCGCCGCGCCAAGATAAGAGCTAAAATTTTTTTGGATAGTTTGTCGAATTCGACCTCGTCGTTCGTCGTTATAGTGAAGGCGGGCAGCTGGCCCGGCTTCACCCCAGCCCGCCTGCCCATCCGTTCCGCAAAGTACACGGAACGGCGGGGCCCGCAAAAGCGGCGCGGTCCGGGGACCCCGGCTTCACCCCAGCCCGCGCAAAAGCGGCGCGGTCCGGGGACCCCGGCTGAAGACCATAGGAGAAGATATGCCGCAATATCTGGTTTCTGGTTACCTTCCCGACAACTACGACCCGTCCGCCGAAACCGAAGAGACTATGGAAGGGATCCACGCGCTCAACAGGGAAATGATCGCTGCTGGCGTGAGAAAGTTCGCAGGCGGTCTCGGCAAGGCTCATACTCTGCGGCCACAGCCCAACGGTGAGCTGCTGGTCACTGACGGGCCGTACCTGGAGACCAAGGAGCACATCGGCGGTTTATGGATACTGGAATGCGCTGACATAAACGAGGTGCTTGCGTGGGCGCGCAAGGGCGCCAAAGCGTGCCGTTTTCCGGTGGAAGTGCGAGAGATTTTCTTCATGCCGGCCCCCGAAAAGGACTGAGCGGTACGGCAACAGCGAGCTGGTAAACTCTGTTGATACTTATTGGCAAGCACGACGTTATAACCGCAGTTTGGGAGTGAGACAATGGCTTTTTTCCGTGATGTGAGAGTGGCACTTCATTCCCTGTGGCGTACCAAGGGACTTGCGGTGGCAGTGATCCTTACCCTGGCGCTGGGCATTGGCGCCAATGCGGCCATCTTTACGCTGGTCAGGGGCGTGCTCCTGAAGCCGCTGGTCAATCGAGACGAGAATCGCCTGGTCTATATCCGCCAGAGCGCCCCCGGCATAGGCTCCGACAACACCACGTTTTCCGTTCCCGAAATCCAGGATTTGCAGGCAAGCGTGAAAACGCTAAGCTCCATCGGCGATTTTTCGCCCATGGATTTCACCATGATCGGGCTGGGTGAGCCTCGCTCGATTCAAGGCGGCGTTGTGAGCGGATCATTCTTTGATGTGATGGGACTGCATCCCGTCTTGGGTCGTCTGATCGGCCCGCAGGATGATGGCCCCCAGGCAGCGGGGGTGGTTGTGCTCACATATCGTTTCTGGGCCAATAGCCTGGGGAAAGATCCCACGGTGATCGGGAAGACGGTTCGCCTCGGCAGCATCGGAGACCGCAACGCAACCATCATCGGCGTGCTTGAACCATGCGTGCCCTATCCCCAGGACACTGAAATCATCTCCAACATCGTTACGAGCCCGCACCATATGTCCGCCACCATGGTCACCGGGCGCGTCCATCGCATGACGGAACTTTTTGGCCGCCTGGCTCCTGGAGCAACTCTGGACCAGGCCCGCGCCGAACTGGGTTCCGCATATGCTGCGATGAAGAAAGACCATCCGGAAGCATATTCAAAACAGGCGAACTTCCAGATCAGCGCAAGGCTGCTGCGCGATCAGATCACCTCCGGAGCCCGGACCGTGCTGCTGGTACTGCTGGCGGCGTCAGTTCTGGTGTTCATCATCGCGTGCTGCAACGTCGCCAACCTGATCCTGGCACGAACCGTCCGTCGTGAAGGCGAACTGGCCATCCGTACCGCACTGGGAGCAAGCCGCATGGCTCTGCGGCGCTTGTTGCTTGCGGAAAGCCTGCTGCTCTGCGGCGCCGGGGCCATTGTGGGTGTAGTGACCGCGCAGCCATTGGTCTCCGTTCTGGCGCGTTACGCTTCGCGATTTTCAGTGCGGGCCGTGGGTTTGACCGTCGATTGGAGCATGCTGTGGGTGGGAGCCGCACTGGCCATCGTTGCCGCCGTGGTACTCGCGTTCGTCCCGCGGCTGCCTTCAGGCGATAGCGCAAGTGGATTGAGCCTG
>DASUBD010000494.1:0-10721 GCA_035763445.1 Candidatus Angelobacter sp. | reverse complement strand
GTCTCGAATGCGCGCGAAAGCAGAGGAGTAGAGTTCACGCAACTCAGCGGCAAGAGGGACTGTGCTCATGGATTGCTCACGGCTTCAGGAACAGCTGCCGCATCATAGTGCTCCTTCGCCGCGTTCCTCGTTGCGTATGCGGATCACGTCATCAATGCGGGAGAGAAAAATCTTACCGTCGCCAATTTTGCCGGTGCGAGCAGCATTCATAATGGCCTGCACGGCCTTGTCAGCAAGAGAGTCGGCCAGCACGAGTTCCAGCTTAGTCTTGGGTATCAAATCAACCGTATATTCCTGGCCGCGATAAAACTCAGTGTGACCCTTCTGTCGACCGTGGCCGCGGACCTCGAGTACGGTCATGCCTTCAACGCCAATCTCATGCAGGGCATCTTTGACGGCATCAAGCCTCGATGTGCGAATAACAGCTTCAACCTTGGTCATCAATACCTTTCCGGGCAAAGAATCTTGTTGAAGGAACTCTGCCAAGTCCGTCCGTGGTCGAATTAGTGGAATCAGGCAGAAACTTCAAAATAGTAGCCCTCTTCACCATGCTGGGTGAGATCCAAGCCCTGGATTTCATGGTCCTCAGAAACACGGAGTCCGATGATCAGATCAACCAGCTTCAGGATGACCAGCGTGCCCACAATTGCCAGAACCCACGCGATCGCAACTCCAATCAATTGGTTGAGCAGTTGGTGCGCGTTGCCTTCAAGTAATCCTGAGGCCAGCGTCTTCCCTTGCGCATCCTTGAAAATGGGGTTGACGGCGCTGGACGCGAAGATGCCGGTCAGCAGCGCGCCGGCAGTTCCCCCCGCTCCGTGAACGCCGAAGGCGTCGAGCGTGTCGTCATAGCCGAAACGTGCTTTGACCTTCGCTACCATGGTGTAACAAAGCACGCCGGCAATCAGTCCAATGGCGAGAGCAGCCATCGGTCCCACAAAACCAGCCGCTGGCGTGATGGCGACCAGCCCCGCTACAGCGCCGGAAATAGCCCCGAGTGCGCTGGGTTTGCCATTGCGCATCCATTCTGCGGCACACCACCCTACCACCGCAGCCGCTGCGCCAAAGTGAGTCGCCACAAAGGCGCTGGTCGCCAGGCTGCCTGCGGCCAGAGCGCTACCGGCGTTAAAGCCGAACCATCCAATCCAAAGCAGGCAGGCACCGATAAAACTGAGCACCACGCTGTGGGGAGGCATGGGCTGCCGTGGATAACCGATCCGGCGGCCAAGATAGAGCGCGCAGACGAGGGCGGAAACTCCGGAGGTTATATGTACAACCGTGCCGCCGGCAAAATCCAGAGTAGGAAAACGTCCGCCGAGCGAAGCATTGAGCAGGCCGCCCTTTCCCCAGACCATGTGAGCCATTGGGCAGTAAACGATGATCGACCAAAGCATTAAAAAGAGGCACATGGCGCTGAACTTCATGCGCTCAGCAAATGCGCCGGTGATCAGCGCCGGGGTGATCACGGAGAACATAAGCTGATAGACCATGTACGATTCGGCAGGAATGGTGGCCGCGTATGCGGCTTCAGGTTGTGCGCCCACTCCGCGCAAAAAGAGATGGTGAAATCCACCGATAAAGCTGTTCCCTTCCGCGAACGAAAGGCTGTACCCAACCACTCCCCATACCACCGTGATCAATGCCATCATGGCGAAACTCTGCATGAGAGTGGCCAGAACATTCTTTTTGCGAACCAGCCCGCCATAAAAGAGGGCCAGACCGGGACCCGTCATCATCAGCACCAGCGCTGAACACATCAGCATCCAGCCGTTGTCGGCAGACATCTGCGAGCTCGCAAGCTGTTTTTCCAGACGAGTGAGGCGCTCGTTCTGGGCATCGCCGGACGCAGAAGCTGAACTCCCCTGTGCAGGCGATGTGCCGCCTGCCTGCGCCCGAACTCCGACAGGCGCAGTAAACAGCAACAAAGTCAAGCAGATTGCAATCCAGAGCTTTGTCATGAGAAGAAGCTAATGGCGCAACGAAACACGCCCAGCTGGAGACAATCTATCCAGCAACTCCCGTCACTGGAAATTGAAAATATTTATTATGGCTATAAGTAGTCACACCATTCACAAAAGGGCCTGCGATGACATTGCCCCTGCATCCCTGGCCCGGAGGCATTCAGTTCAGCATCTTTCGTGTGACAAAAATCTGAAGATGACTCATCGATCAGCCAACAAAATTAAACTAATATAGAGACACGGGACGATGGGGCGCCGCTTCTGTTGAGAGCGAGAGGTTGTTGATCCGGGAAAATATCAGTGAAAAAAAGCACCAAGAACGTCCGCCGAAGCCCGAAGCGCGTTTCCCACGCAAGGCTTATTTCACAGCTAGAAAATGTGGAAGAGGCTCTGCAGCAATGGATCGCGAGCTCAGAGCGGAACTCAGAGTTCTTCCGTCGTGATCCCATTGGCGCCATGCGCGCGGCCGGCCTGGATATCGATGACGACATCATGCTGGAGCTCCAAACCGTAACCAGTTCCATCGCCAGAAAACTGAAGTGAAGTTTTGGCCCGCGCGTCAAGCCTGAAAGATGTTGGGACTCGGGAGGCTGCGGCTCTTCACGACTTGCGGCTCTCCTACGAGTTCCTGCCCGTATAATGACTTCATGGCCCAGATCATGTACGGCAAGCCAGTTGCCGACCAGCTTGAACAGTGGGTACTCTCAGAAGTTCAACATTTGCGTGCAACGCATGATATTGTTCCCCGGCTGGATATAGTACTCGTGGGCCGCAGTCCAGCGTCTCAGCGCTACGTTGCCAAAAAGATCGAGTCCTGCCAGCGCCTGGGCATGGCTGCCCATCTGCATACGTTTGATGATGCCATCAGCGCTTCATCCCTTCGGGATGAAGTGCGACAGCTTAGTGACGACCCGCAGGTGCACGGAATCCTCATTCAACTTCCCCTGCCCGGCCACATTGAGGAACCGCCCCATGGGCTGAACAAATTTGATGTTTTTGATGCCATGCGCGGTGAACAAGACGTGGACGGGATCTCCCGTTCTACCGTACCGGAGCTTTATCGGGCACAGGCTGACGCCATTCTCCATTTGCCCGCGACGGCGCTTGCCGTGAGGCGCATGATGGCTTTTTATGGGGTTGAAACGGAAGGACGAGTTGCAGTGGTGGTTGGGCGCAATGATATTACCGCCAAGCCGATTCACCACATGCTGGGCGGCAGAATGTGCAATGCCACTGCGATCTGGCTGCATCGCTACACGCGGAAGTCCGACCACAACGACTTCATGCGCTCAGCCGATATCATTGTGACCTCCGTCGGCAGCCAGCACTACCAAATCACGGCTGATATGGTAAAGAAGGGCGCCGTGGTGATTGACGTGGCCACTCGCGTTGGTCCTGATGGAAAACTGCACGGTGATGTCGATTTTGAACGAGTGAAGGATATTGCGTCAGCCATCACTCCGGTACCAAAAGGGGTGGGTCCGGTGACTGTGGCCGCACTGATGGAAAATGTAGTGCGGGCGGCGCAGTTTTCGGCCGGTCTGCGCAAGCCCGGATATGATTTCAGCCTGTCCGTCCCAAATGACGCAGCAGTTCAACAGCACCGCTCTTGACCTGGCGTCCTGGCGAACTCCTGATTATTTGCCGTTGTCATTCTGGGCACCGAACTCGTAACCGATGCGGCGCACAGTTCTTATCAGCTTTACGCTGTGGCCTTCGTCTATTTTCCTGCGCAAATAATTAACGTAGACATCAACCACGTTGGTAGCCGTATCAGGGGCGAGCTTCCACACATTTTCGATAATGTTATTGCGGGTGATGCGCCGTCCCGTGTTGCGCATGAAATATTCCAGGAGGCTGAATTCTCGAGGCGTCAGCTCAATTTCCGATCCTGAGCGCCGTACAGTCCTGAGAACGCAATCGAGTTCCAGATCATCGGCACGCAGAATGGTTTGAACCGGCCTGCCCTTGCGCCGGATCAGCGCGCGAACTCTTGCCGAAAGCTCTGAAAAAGAAAACGGCTTTGTGAGGTAGTCATCCGCGCCTGCATCCAGACATGCCACTCTTTCAGAAATGTGGTCGGTGGCGGTCAAGATCAGAACGGGAATTTCAGGATCACGGTCTCTGATTCGACGCAGAACTTCACCGCCGCTAAGGCGCGGGAGGTTTAAATCGAGAATCAGAAGCTCAAAAGAATCGGCGGTTACTTTGGCTAAGGCTTCTTCACCATCGCCAGCAATCTGACAATCGTGCCCTTCCGCCAGAAATGCTTTGGCGACGAAAGATGCCAGTGGAGCGTCATCTTCCGCAATCAAAATACGCATTTCAGCTACCATCTCCCCTAAAATGGCGTCCGAAAAACTGCATCCGTCGGTGGACGCATTTTCACTCTAGGAACCCGGGCCCATACTGCTGAATTGGACGTGACCGGCAGGATCACATTCTCCTTATTGCCTCACTAGCTTGGCAAAGATACTACCATAAAAAGCGGTAAATGCCGGGGAAAGTAAATAACTAGTTATCTAACTAATTAGTTTATTAGGCTTGTCTTACCCATCTTGATTCCTGTAAACACAGACAGTCGCTTTTCGACAGAGACAGATTCCAGGGGAGTTGTAAGAGCGCTACAGGCGGGTCAGGGCGTACTGTTCAGTCGTGTTGAAAGCGCCAATGGGGCAGATAACGCAACTCGAGCTGTCCAGTGATATCGTGCTGAACTGTTGGGCGCAATGCCGGAATCAGCCAGCGCTCACCTTGAACAAAAGCTGAGACCATCAGGTCAGGACGCGCCTTCCAGTCAAACCGCACACTAGCGTCCGTTTGCGTCCCGCCACCGGGAAAGAACTGGTTACTTGCTTTCAATTGGCGGAAGTTGAAGACAAGCTGAGTGGGGCCAGAAAAGTGATAAGTACTCCATCCCTGATAAGCACGCGCATCACGCCCAATCGGACTGCTGAAAATGAACCCTTTATTCGTGTTGGCATCATGGTACTGGTTGTTGAAATAGATAAATGTCGGACCAAAGTCATGCGAGGTCAAGAGCTGGGTTGAAGCCGCTTCGCCACGGAAATCAAGTCTGCTCAGGCCGGGAAAATGCGAGATATAAAAACCAGGATTGACTGCAGCACGACGCGGGTTTGCCAGCGGCGACGGATCATCGTCACTGTACATGTCACTGTAAACAGTCAGCCAGTTGCGCAAACCAGGAATGCGGTAAGAGAAATCAAAGGCTGATTTTCGGTCGCCCGGGTCATTCCGGTCGCCAAAATCGCCCAGCGTGTCGCCGAAAGAAAAATTCCGCAATAAACTGTGTGCCGTAAACGGGTGGCCGACACCGGTCCAGAGCGATGCGCGAGTAAATCCAAACTCGAGATTTTGAGTAGGGTGAAAACTGAGTTTCTGCAGATTGAAGAAAGGCCGTTGCGGGAACTGGTGTCCGGAGGCTTTGCTGAAAAGAATCTCTCCCCGAATCTGCCCCAGCCAATGGAAAAATCCTGGCAATACCAGCGGCGTGGTTCGGGTAAAGTTAAGCGTATACATTGGATCGGCGTTGTCACTGAGCATCAACGGTCCGGTTTCTGTCGGCCCCAGCCATTGGCTTTGCTTGCCGAAAGTAAGAGCATATTGGCCCAGCTTTACACCGGCGTACAGGTCAATTGGATAAAAGCGATCAGTGGCGCTGACAACGGCAGGCGGCAGAATCGGATTCACATCTGCAATCGAGATCAGCTGGCGTTGCGCATCCGTGAACGGTCCTCGACCGGGAGCATGCTGGTATTCTCCCTGGGCATAGAAAAAGAATGGCCCTGCGACCGCCCTGGCCGTGGCGCCGGTGATCATATTCGCGCCCTCGTCGTAGGGCCTCCCGAAATCATTCCACAGCGTCTGCCCAAAGTGGTAGCTGTCACGCAATGGCGTGCCGGAGATCTGGGTATAGCGCGCGTACAACGAATCCACCTGCGCTGAGTAGTAATGCTGACTATCCTGACTGACTTCCTGCTTGAGCAGCTCAATCGACTTCTTAACGCCCGATTCAGCGGGTAACTCCTGGGCATAGTAGTCGGCCTCGTCAATTTGGCGGCGGCATTCCGCTCTTGTCCACGGCATAAGACCAACGAATTGGGATTTGATAAACCCGAGCGCCGCAAGCCGCTTCAACTCCGGATAGATCCAGCTATCGAGAGGCACGAAAGGCGAGCCGAGAGAATCGGGATTGATTTCTTCCCCGGGCTGGCGCGAGAAGGTGCCGTAATCTTCGTAGTCCATATCTGAGTCGTGATGGGCCTTGAAGACCTGGCGGCCAATCAACCAACCCAGCGCGCTGCCGACCACAACGTCAGATGGAAAATGCTGCCGAGCTGTAACCCGGCTGATGCTTACTGTGGCAGCTGCGCCATATACAAAGGCCTGGGACAGCCATGAAGGATATTCGTGGGCTATTACGGAAGCCGCGGTCCAGCTCAGCGTGGCGTGAGTGGAAGGAAACGAAGCGCTGTTTCCCAGCGACTGAAAAAAATGTCCCTGGCCGTCAGTGGCGGTGGGCCGCTCCCGACCGAGAACAAGTTTGAAGGCTTCATTCACGGCCAGGCTGTCAATCATGGCTTCACCGGAAAGCAGGCCGGTTTCTCGTGCGCGAGGTGCGTAATTCAGGCTTCCCCAGACATACATTGATGCAGGAAGCGCTGCCATGCCAATCAATCCGCCGTCAGAGATGCTCTTGCTCAAGGTAATGGCATCAGGGTTGGAGCGCGCGCGTCGCATATTGTTCTGGTCAGTGGCAATCAAAACGCCGGTGGTGGCGCCCAGAGGAACAAGCCAGAAAGAATCTGTTACATGCACATGAAGCGGGCTGGTCCAAATGGCTTTTTGATCGCCTGGAAGGTTCAGGAAGGCGCGTTTGAACGAAACAGGATTTTGATCTTTAGCCTTTCGATGCTCTGAGGTGGACTCTTCAGATTGCTCTGAAGAACAGCCAAGTCCTGTGCAAGACTGCGGTTGCTCCGATGAAGCAGGCACCTGCTGGCCCTTTGCATAGTGGACCATGAGGCACCAGGATAAAAAGACGAAAAATACCGCTCTGAAACCTGAATGAGTTCCCATGAATTGAAAGCTGAAGCTTGACACCCAATATAACAAGAAGAGCAGCTCTACGCAGGTGAATTACTTCATGCTTTCAGCTACTGCGGAGTGAGCAGGAAAACGCGGACAGGACCAGAATGAAAATGGCTGTCCATGGTGGCCATCTGATGGCGGTTTGTGCTGGGATTCTGGATACCGAAGGCCACAATCTCACCTTTATCGTTAATACCGATCGCGCCTGTCAAAACCACATTTACAGGAATGCCTGTTACAACGTCGTTCAGATCAACCAATCCACCTGAACTTGTCCAAAGGAAGGCCCGCGTTCCTAATGAACTGCCGGCTTGACCCACCACCTGGCCCAGGTTGTTGATTCCGAAGGCTTCACTGTAGGTGCTTCCGGAGAGCGAGCCAATCGCCTGCATGCCGGTTTGTTGTGTCCAGACAAAGGCGCGCACTCCGCCGCTTCCCTCGGAAGCTCCCACCACCGTGCCGCTGCCATTGATGTGGTCTGCGCGGCTTGATATATCGCCGGGCAGCGCTCCTATCTCGGTCATGGTTCCACCTTGCCAGACAAAGGCGCGCTGTCCGTCAGAAGGAGTATCAGAGAAGCCGACCACCACTCCAAGATTGTTGATTCCGTGTGCTTCGCTGGTCGGGCCGCCCAAAGTTCCCAGGTCCTGGATGGCGCCATTGTTCCAGATCACCGCATGAGTTCCGGAAGATCCCACGATCTGGCCTTGGTCATTGATGGCAAAAGCCTGACTGGAATTATTCCCGGGGAGAGTGCCCAAATCTGTCAGGCCGGTTGCAGCCGTCCAACTGAAACCATGCATGGTAGTGCCGGTGTTCGATGTACCCGCGATCTGGCCTGCGCTGTTAATGGCGAAGGCGGAACTGTAGTCACCGCCGGGCAGAACACCCAGATCTCGCATGCCACCCTGTTTCTGCCAGAAGAACGCATGAGCGTCGCCACCGTGAGGAAGTCCTGAATCTCCCACCGTCTGCCCTGAAGCATTGATGGCGTGAATTCGCGCGCTGCCGTGGCGCAGGGCCCCCAGATCTTTGGCAATATAAGTCTGGGAATAGACAACGCCGCACATTGACAATGCCATAATCAACAGGCCGAGCTTGAATTTAAGGGCCATCTTCATCTCTCAAAACGCAGTAAACGTGACCGTGGTGGTGACTCCTGAGGAGACCGTTGCCGTCTTGCTCTTAGTGGTGTGCCCGGTCTTCGCCACTGTGATGGTGTAACTGCCAACAGGAATCCAGTTGGTGGTGAATGTCCCGGCGGTGCTGGTGCTGCCAGTTACCGTTGTTGGGATAACGCCCCCTTTGATGGTGACCGTGGCACTCGCAACAGCGGCATTACTTGAGTTCAAAACTTTCACGCTGATTTTTCCGGCGGTGGCAATGGGGATGTTGAGGGTCGCCGTGGCTCCCGCGGTCACCCCGACCGATAACGTCCGCGGGAGATACCCGGTCTTAGCGGCAGTAATTTTCTGTGTTCCGGCCGTAACATTGCTGAGAGTGTAGACCCCTGTGGAACTGGAGGTAGTGGACCCGCCACTCCAACTGACCGTTGCGCCTGAAAGCGCCGCCCCGGTAGATGCATTGGTAATTTTGCCGGTAACTTTCCCGCCACCGGTTGCAGCAGTCAAGGTGAAATTCGCCGTGCTGTTGGCGCCGCCGGTAATCGTTACATTTTGAGTTGCGCTCTGGAAGCCACTTGCAGACGCCACTAACTGAATGGTTCCCGCCGGCACGCCGGTGAGACTGTAGGCTCCTGTGGAACTTGTGGTGGTGCTTCCTCCGCCAAAACCAACAGAGGCCCCGGCGATGGCCGCATCTGAAGAGCTTTTTACAGTACCGGAGACGGAGCCCGCACTGGAACCGAGGGTGATGGCAGGAGCATTGACCGTAGAGCCCGCCACGACTGTTACGGTCTGCGAACCATTGGCAAATCCAGTTGCCGAAGCAGTAATTGTGACCGACCCGGCCGGCAGATTGGCAAGGGTATAAGCGCCGGTGGAGCTGGTACTTACTGTTAGACCGTCAGCACTGACGGTGGCACCGAAAACTCCTGCTCCAGTACTGTTGACCACAGTTCCAGTCACCGTGCCAGGATTGATAGGAGCCAGTGCCAGTGTGGTTGCCGTGGTGGTGCTTCCGGCCGTGACGGTGGCGCTTGCAGAATTAGTGTTGTAGCCCGAAAGAGCCGCAGAAACTGTCACCGTTCCCGGCGCAAGGTTTGGTATGGACCAGCTTCCGTCTGATGCGGTTGCAGCCTGGCTGGTACCAATTGTGACCTTCGCTCCCAGCAGTGGAGCCCCGGTAGAGTTGGTAACTTTGCCGTTCAGGCCGCCCGTGGTGGCGCCGCCTGACGCTATCTTGATGATTTTGGCGACTGACGGCACTCCCGATCCGTTCAGGATAAAGAGCATGTAGTAGCCGGGTGGAGCAATATTGGCATTGGCCGGCATAGTGACATTCAAACCGTTGGTGGCCTGAGTAAAGCTGAGCTTCATGTAGCGCTGGGCCATGTCAAAGGTGTGTGTGACAGACCCTGTGTGGATCCAGCTCACCTTGGTAATGCTCGTTGCGTTCGGCGTAGCGATGAAGACCGTCTGGCCATATCCCACACTGGTGGGCGCCGACGAGATGGTGGGACGCGTTCCGTTGAACAGATACGGCGGAGAATAAATTTGCGCATTCGGGCCGCCTACGTTGCCACCCGCAGAGAGCACTCGTCCATCAGGCAGCAGCAGGGCTGTGGAGTGGTAGCCGCGGTATACGGCGATGCTGGCCATCACGGTGAACTGTCCCGTTGCCGGGTCCCACATCTCCGTGGGAGCCACGGGCGACGTAGACGTATCAAAGCCTGATGCGCTGCTCCCACCCACAATGAAGATCTTGCCGTCGGGAAGGATCACGCCATTGTGCTGACGGCGAGCAAAATGCATGCTGCCGGTGAACGTCCAGGCCGGAGTAGCAGCGTTGAGATCGATAGTCTCAGCGGTAGCTGTTGGGGGATCACTTCCACCAATCTCAATCACCTTGCCCACGTCATACATAATGCTTGGGCCGTAATCGCGAAAAGCACCAAATTTTGTCAGAGCGACATTGCTCCAGGCGCCAGTGCCACTGGTGCTTATATAGCGACTCTGCCGATTTGGCCCAGCCTGAAACACCTTCCCATTTGGCGCCACAAACATGGACGGATAAAGTGGCAGGACAAGTTGAGCTGTCGTCAGGCTGCGCCAGCTGTTGGTAGAAAACTGGTAGACCTGCGGTAGAGGATTCGTGTTGGTATTTGAGTTGATATCGCCGGAGACGACCAGCACATCGCCATTGGGCAATACTGTAGTGGTGGGGTACCAACGACCCTCATTCATGTCCGGAAGCGTTTTGAAAGTATTTGTGGACGGATCAAAGATCACCGAGTGCGCGTAGCCGGTGTAATCGGCAATGTGTCCTCCAGAAATGAACACGCGTCCATCGGCCAGGCTGGTGTGTCCCGCGCAGAATAATCTATATGCTGAAGCTGCAGCCGGACTGAAGGTATTAGTCGCCGGATCCCAAATATTCGGGTGAAGTGACTCGTCGTAATAAGAGATAAAGAAGACTCTGCCGTCAGGCAACAATGTGCTATGTACGGCTCGCGTGGGCCAGGTGGCA
>DASUBD010000493.1:0-6202 GCA_035763445.1 Candidatus Angelobacter sp. | reverse complement strand
CTCGAAAGATCAAGAAAATCAGCGTCATCAGCGGTAGGGTTGAAAGGCCCTACCGCTGATTTGCAGTGAGGTGACGTGTGACTGCACTCCTCCAGGATTTCCGATTTGCTTTGCGCATGTTGCGCAAATCTCCGGGTTTTACGGCGATTGCCGTTATCACCCTGGCGCTCGGGATCGGGGCCAATACGGCGATTTTCAGCATCGTCAATGCTGTTTTACTCAAGCCTCTGCCGTTTCCTGAACCAGACCGCCTTCTGTATGTGACGTCAGGCTTCTCCAATCAGAAGGACGTGGCGCGTCCGTTTGCGATTTCTTATCCCGATTTTCTCGACTGGCGGGCGAATGCGAAGTCTTTCAGCGGGATGGCGTCTTATCATGGCGACAGCTTCACTCTCACCGGCATCGCGCAACCGCTGCATGTGAACGGCGCCACTGTTTCCGGCGACTTCTTCAGCGTTATAGGCCAGCAGCCGTTTCTTGGACGTGGCTTTGCGCGTGACGAAGAAAAGCCAGGCACGCGCGTGGTGGTGTTGAGCCATCAGCTCTGGGAATCAGCTTTCCATGGAGACCGCGGCATAGTGGGCCGGGCAGTCACGATGGATAAGCAAAGCTATACGGTGGTGGGCGTGATGCCGCCGGGCTACGTTTTTCCCATGGAGGCCGCCCCGCCGCAACTCTGGCGAACCTATGCTCCCGAAGCAGAAACCACTGACCCAAAGGAACAACCAGCGACGGCACAACGGGGCGCCCATTTCTTGCAGGCGGTGGCACGCTTGAAGCCGGGTGTCTCACTTGGGACTGCGCGGGAGGAAATGAACGTGATTACGCGCAATCTTTCGGTGCAATACCCGGATACGAACAAGAAATTTCCTGCTGCCATTGTTACTGAAGAACGCGAACATCTTGTGGGGAAAAATCGCACACAGCTCATGATCCTGTTGATCTCAGTGGGCGTGGTGCTGGCAATTGGCTGCCTGAATGTGGCCAACCTTCTGCTGGCGCGCGCCAGCAAGCGTAACCGGGAAATCGCGGTGCGTGCCGCCCTTGGCGCACGACGCACCCGCGTGGTGCGACAAATGCTTACGGAGAGCCTTGCTCTGGGAGTTGCGGGAGCTCTTCTGGGTATCCCGCTGGCAATGCTTGCCCTGAAGGTATTTATCAGCCTCAATGCCCAGAATATGCGGCGCATTGAAAGCGCGAGTCTTGATGGCACCGTGCTCACCTTTACTGCGGCCATTGCTGTGCTGACCAGTATTGCATTTGGCCTGGTTCCGGCCTTACGCGCTTCCAGTCCAAATCTGACTGAGTTCATGAAAGAAGGCCGTGGCACAACGGCCGGCAGTGCCCATCTGCGCCTGCGCGGTGCACTGGTGATTGCGGAGACCACACTTGGTCTGGCTTTACTGGTGATTGCAGGCTTGCTGCTGCGCAGCTTCCATCGCATTTTGTCGGTGGATCCGGGTATGGACACACATAATGTGCTCACCATCAACTTCGATCTTCCAGACAAGAAATACAACGAGCAGCAGCAAATTCAGTTTTACACCCAGCTCCTGCCTCGATTGCAAGCACTGCCAGGAGTCACCTCAGTGGCCGCGGTCGCCGGGCTTCCGCTGAGTGGAAATAATGCGATTATCACGTTCACAATCGAGGGGCGTCCGGTGCCGAAATCGGATGAGCCCTCAGCAGACATCAAGGTCATTACTCCAAATTATTTCCACACCTTGAACATACCCTTCGTGGCCGGCCGCGATTTCACTCTGAGGGATGACGATAAGGCCCCGGGAGTGGTCATTGTCAACCAGGCTTTTGCGCAACGTTTCTTTCCCAATGAGAATGTGTTGGGGAAACACATCACGCCCGGCGCGAGCAACCATGGTGAGCCGCAGCCACGGGAAATTGTGGGTGTTGTAGGAAACGTGAAGAGCCGCCGGCTGGATGTGGAAGACCGTCCTGAATACTACATTCCTGATACACAGCTTAATTTTGGTTCCATGGCGGTATGCCTGCGTACCGGTGTTGATCCGCACAATCTGACTTCCGCGATCCGCAACACGGTTGCCTCGATGGATCCTGATCTGCCGCTCTATGACATTAAGACGATGGACGAATACCTTGCAGTCTCGCTGACTACTCCGCGTTTCCAGGCAATGCTGCTGGAGGGGTTCGCCGGGCTGGCGCTGGTGCTGACTGCTATTGGACTGTATGGCGTTATCTCCTACGCGGTTGCGCAACGCACGCATGAGATTGGTGTACGCATCACACTGGGCGCAAGCAGGAGCAATGTTTTGGGAATGGTGTTGAAATCAGGCTTGCAGCTTACCGCCATTGGACTTGCTGGCGGCGTGGTGCTTTCATTGCTTGCAGGCCGATTCATAGCATCCTTGAACAGCATGCTGTTCGGCGTGAAACCCACGGATGCTCTGACGTTTGCGGCAGTCATTCTGATTGTCGCGGCGGTTTCGCTGCTTGCCTGTTATATCCCGGCATGGCGCGCCTCAAAGGTGGATCCCATCATTGCGCTGCGATATGAATAACAGCCGGCTTCAGTCACGCCGGCTTACCCGATCCAACTCGGGCGCGGAGCCATATCGGAGTGCTGACCGCGACTACGCCTTATGCCGGCTCTCGCAATGTTGACTGCTCCGTTCCGAGGGGAAGCTTGATGGTCTGGACCACTTCCAGCTCTCTGACCGTCAGGCGTCCGACAGAAAGTTCGCCGACTTCGAGCGATGCGAGTGCAGCTTTTTCAATCGCAAGCCGCCGAATTGCCAGCCGTCCGATAGCCAAGGCGCCAATGGCCAATGAGCCTATCGCAAAGGCTCCCACCGCAAAGGCTCCAATAGCAGTTGCTCCGATTGCAGCTTTGGAAATCTTGTAGTTACGTCGATTGCTCATAATTCACCTCAGTTGAGGTTCTGCTGCAGCTATTCTCGCAGATTCGACGTCAGCTGGCCTATGCTGGGTGCAAGTTTCCGCTCTCCCTGACCGTCAACGGGCGAGATCAGATCAAGCAGCATTGGCGGCGGCTGGAGAAACTGCGCGATGTGGCCGGAAAAGTCGGACCAAATGAGGTAGCTTGTGAGTTCTGTAATGAGGCGATCAGCAAAAAGTGATGCGCAATCTCCACACCGGATCAACGGAGCAGCATTGTTCCCAGAAGCGGCCAGAACAAACCAGAACCGTGATGCCTGCCTCTTTTAAGCTCGCGTGTGTGCTCCGGTGCTGAAGGAAATACAGTTGGAGGAGGAGCTATGTATTTCGAATTAAACTTCTGCTGCGCTTCCGTTAATGCAATTTCGCTGCGCAAGACCATCTCAACGCGGGTGCCTAACGGCAGGTCGATATCATCGCCACGGTGAAGCAGCACCGCGCCCAGACCCACTCCTGCTCCCAATCCCGCACCGATATAGGTGCCTACACCCAGTCTGCTGACTGAGCCGACAACACCCCCGCTCACGGCTGCCCCGGAAGTTGGGATGAGCACCTTTTCCGCCTGGTCCACAGTCTGGAGCGTCCCGTCGCTGGAGCGTGCACGTGTAGTTTTTGAACCGGGAATACTCTGCAATACAGCATCCATTGGCTCTACGTGATTATTGGGAAAGATGATGGCAGTGAAGTGAAAGCGGAACTCTGAGGTGCGCTTAAAATGCCCAGGGCGCTTATTGCCCTGCACGGTTCCCTGGATGAAACTGTGGGCCGGTATCACAATGCGGTCGCCCTGAATAACCGGCGCCAGGACTTCAAGATAAATACCGGAACCCTGGGTTCCTGAAGTGGAATGCGGAGGACTGGTGAGTTCCGCAAGTATTCTGGTTCTGGAGCGAATCGCCGTTGTGTTCACTGTCATGTCTGGCTGCTGCGTTAAGGGCGTGAGCGATGGAGTAGGGCTCGCCTTGTCAAGTGGAGGTGAAGATGCAGCACTGGGATCTATAGAAAATGTTTGGCCATCAATTGACTGGAACAACTCGAGCTCAGGAAATGTTTGTCCGGCCGCCGAGCTTGCCAGCAGCACGATGGTTGTGCCGAAGACCAACGCAAAAATAAGCAGCTTGTGCATATCGCATTCCGCCTTTCTAATGCTGAATTTAGCTTTGGCCTGCACCTTGCTCAAGCGGCAAGGGAGGGCAGGGCAGGGATGTCGTGGTTTGTCGCAGGTCTGCCCGCCGTTTAGGAGTATTGGACAAGAGAAACGATCCTACAATCAGCAACCCGCGTTGCTGGCCCCATCCGGAAAGGCCGGCGAGAGCTTACCCACTCGACGAGTTTCTTGAGTGCTGTATGATAGCTACGCCTCATAAATCCATGACCACCGGAAACCCTGTAGACCGGCTTGATTCCTGGAAAGAAATTGCAAGCTTTCTTCGGCGTGACGTAAGGACCGTGCAACGCTGGGAGAAAAAAGAAGGCCTGCCTGTATATCGTCACCAGCATGAGAAGCTGGGATCAGTGTACGCCTACCGGCCTGAACTGACTGCGTGGTTTACGGGACGCCAACAATCAGGAGTGGCGACGGAATCTTCCGCAGGCCGCGCAGCGGACAAGATCAAATTGGCTGTTTTACCGTTTGGGCATCTGGGCGCAAATTCTGACGGTGAAGGCTCCTACTTTACTGAGGGCCTGACGGAAGAAATGATCACGCAGGTTACGCGGCTTCAGCCGGAGCAGTTGGCCGTGATCGCGCGCAACACCGCGCTTAATTACGATTCCAGCCGCAAATCACTGGAACAGATGAAGGCCGATCTTGGCGTTGACTACGTGCTGGAAGGCCGGGTGCGCCGGGCAGGGAATCGCGTGCGAATTACCGCGCAGCTTTGCGAAATACAGGACCAGACGCAACTCTGGGCAGAAACGTATGAGCGCGATATAAGTGACGTGTTGAGCGTCCAGGCTGAGATAGCACAGGCGATTGCAAGGGAAATTCATCTGGCTTTGAGGCTGGCGGAGAGTGAGCGCCTCACTGATCTTCAAAAGGGCGGAGCCCGCATTAAACCGGAAGCGTACGATACTTATCTAAAGGCCCGGTATCAACTGCACAAGATGCAACCGGCGGAGATCAGCAAGAGCGTGGAGGATTTTGAACGCGCGATTCAGCTGGACCCGAAGTTTGCACCGGCTTATGCAGGACTGGCCAGCGCCTACGCCCTGCTGGCGATTGCACCGTTTGACCTTTTGCCACCGCGCGAAGCCATGCCGAAAGCGGAACAGGCCGCGCGCAAGTCGCTGGAGTTGGATAGCTCTCTGGCGGAGGCTTACACCGCACTCGCACTGGTGAATCACCACTACCATTGGCGATGGGCGGAAGCAGAAGAGAACTATCGCCGCGCTATTGACCTGAGTCCTGATAATTCTTCTGCACATCTCTGGTATTCATGGCTGCTGCTGGCGCTTAATCGCCGGCAGGATGCCTTTGCGGAAATAGAGCAAACAGCGCGCATTGTGCAGGAAACAGATCCCGGACGCCTGGTGGCCGTCCATGCGACGAGGGCATTCGCGTACTATTTTGGACGTGAATTTGAACGCGCGGCGCAGGAGTGCGAAAAGGCCCTGCAGCTTGATTCCAAACATTTCATGCTGCATTTCATTCTTGGCCGTTCTTATATGCGACTGGGTAACAGCAAGAAAGCAATTGAACAATTGAAAGCGGCATCAGACAGGCCTGGGGAGATCCCACTTGTGGATGCGGCCCTGGGATTGGCCTACGCCGTCAGCGGACACAAGGAAGAAACACAAAAGATGGCGGAGCAGTTCAAAAGGGTGTTCAGCAAGCGCTATATTCCTCCAACGTACTTTGGCATGCTCTACGCTGGAATGGGCGACCGAGATCGCGCTATGGCCTGGCTGGAGAAAGCTCTGGCCGAGCGGGCCGACGGCCTGACGTGGCTCGCAGTTGAGCCAATGCTCGATGAAATGCGCTCTGACTTTCGTTTTCAAGAGCTGGTCAAGAAAATCGGTTTACCTGTACGTCCCAATTGAGCTTGTTGAAAGCAGCTTTTTGAGGCGTGCTCGCAGATTGAAGAAGGTGGCGCCACTGCCAATGATGGGCTGCGGCGCCGTTTCGTATCAGTGTCCGTGGCTGCCCACGAGATCGAAAGACTTTGCTTTCGAAGGATCGTTGGACTGAGCCGTCTGCGAAGGATCTTTGAGGAAGCCGATGATGAGTTGCACCTCGTCCTGATCCAGCCGCAGGTTAGGCATGTTC
>DASUBD010000492.1:0-5241 GCA_035763445.1 Candidatus Angelobacter sp. | reverse complement strand
CGTGCCTGAACGCCCCATCGGAATCATCTTGGACATGATTTGCAGGCGGTCGCCGGGAATGCCCAGTTCGATCTCAACGTTTTCACGCTTGATCCTGACCTGCTCTTCCTTGGCGTGCGTCAGCCGGGTATCGATCCAGCCGAAGGCCACGGCGTTGGCCTGAACATTGAACATGCCCCATTCTTTGGCCAGAGTTTTCGCCAGGCCAATCACACCCGACTTGCCAGAAGAGTAATTTGCCTGACCGGCATTGCCGCGCGTTCCAGATGTTGAGCTGATGCAGATGATCTTGCGCGCCCGGGCCCTTCCCTGCTCTGCTTGTTCCTTCTTCGCTGTCTCGCGGATGAAGCTGGACGCAGCGCGGATGATCCTGAAAGGCGCAGTAAGATGGCAATCAATAATCGCTTGCCATTGCTGGTCGGTCATCTTGTGAATGACGCCGTCCCAGGTATATCCGGCGTTGTTGACGATGATGTCGAGGCCGCTGAACTTTTCCAGAGTAGCTTTGATCAGGCGATCTGGAAATTGAGGGTCGGTCACGTCTCCGGGGAAAGCCAGAACTTGTCCCCCTGATTTCTGGATGACAGCAACGGCCTCGTTCAACGGAGCGGGATCAATATCCGACATCACAACTTTGGCGCCGTGCTGGGCAAACAGTTCCGCTGTGGCCTGCCCAATGCCGCGCGCCGCGCCGGTAATGATGGCTACTTTGTTTTCTAAGAATCTAGTCATTTGCCTCCGCAGTCCCAGACAGGAACTCACTGCTTCTTCGGTCTTCTTCCGGAGTCCCGAGCGCAGCGAGGGATCTCTATCCTCACGAAGGCCTTCATTCACTACCGCTTAATGCAACGGCCCCCGTAGGGTTCCCTCCCTTCGGTCGGGATTTCAGAAAAAAGCACTACTTCTTTGTTGCCATTTCCGGACGAATACTCTCCGTACCGGACCAGTGCTTCTTGCGCAGTTCTTTTTTCAGGATCTTGCCTGTGCCGGTTTTCGGCAACATGTCCATAAACTCAATGGAGCGCGGGCATTTGTAGTGTGACAGCCGGCTGCGGGTAAATTCCATCAGCTCGCTTTCGCTCAGCTGCATGCCCGGCTTCAACGAGACAATAGCTTTCGGCACTTCACCCCAGCGTTCGTCCGGAACAGGGATGACGGCGACTTCGTAAACAGCGGGATGCGCGAGCATGGCCTTTTCCACTTCCAAGGATGAAATGTTTTCTCCCCCGCTCACGATGATGTCTTTCTTGCGGTCGACGATCAGAACGTATCCGTTCTCGTCCATGGTGGCCATGTCACCGGTATGGAACCAGCCATTGCGCATAACGGCCGCGGTGGCCTCGGGCTGCTTCCAGTAACCCGCCATTACACCGTCACTGCGGGCCACAATTTCGCCGATGCTTACGCCATCATGAGGCACGTCGTGATCTTCGGCGTCCACAATTCGAATTTCCACTCCCGGCAGGGGATAGCCGGTGCGGGCCTGGCCTTCAAACCGCTCTTCACCCTGCCAGTCCACCCCGGCCTTGACTTGCGCCGTGGTAAGCACAGGGCAGGTTTCAGTGAGGCCGTAGCCGGAGAAGCAGATGCACCCGATGCGTTCCTCCACCTGGCGCACCAGAGTGGGAGAAGCGGCGGCGCCGCCGAGGGTGATCCGCTTGAGACTGCTCAAGTTGTATTTGGGCCGATCCGGGCAGTTCACCAATGCCGTAGCCATGGTTGGCACCAGACTGCAGGCGTGAACTTTCTCCTGTTCGATCAAGCGGAAAACTTCCGGTGGATCAAATTTGCCGATCATCACATGGGTGGCGCCAACCAGCGTGAGCGAATGAGCCACGCCCCAACCGTTGGCATGAAACAGCGGAATGGTGTGCAACTCCACCGTGTCTGATCCGGTATTGAATACGACAATCACGTTCAGCGCATGCAGATAAATATTGCGGTGCGTGAGCATCACGCCCTTGGGATTGGCGCTGGTGCCGCTGGTGTAAAACAACTCCGCCAGGGCGTTCTCGTCCACCTGCATGATGTCCGTATGATAAGGAGCTGCCGCGGCGATCAGTTCTTCATAACTCTGCTGCACGGCCCAGCTCTGCGATGGCGCATGATCCAGCCCAACAAACTTCTTTACGCTCTGCAGTTCCCTTTGAAAGCCTTCCACCATGGGAGAGAACTGCTCCTGAAAAAGAAGGACCTTTGCTCCGGAGTCGTTGAGGATATATGCCAGTTCATTCGGCGTGAGCCGGATGTTAAGCGGCAGCAGGACAGCGCCAGCTTCCAGCACTCCGTAATAAGCTTCCAGCAGGCGATGGCAATTGCCGCTCAGGTATGCGACGCGGTCTCCCGGCTGGACACCCATTTCGCGCAGCGCGCCGGCAAGCCGGGAAACGCGCGAAGCAAACTGCGAGTAAGTGAATCGCTCATTGCCGCACACTACAGCGGTTTTGGCAGGAAATTGCTGAGCCGCATAACGCAGGAACCGGATTGGAGTAAGCGGGATATTCATGGGACTTGAAGACCTCAGGCCGTCTGGCCTCCATCGACGACGAGCACATGCCCGGTCACGTAATCAGATGCGGCCGACGCAAGGAAAACGGCCGCGCCTTTGAGATCATGGTCGCTGCCGAAGCGCCGCAAGGGAATGTGCGGCAGCAAATCCTCTTTCTTGTTCTCGATCACCCAGGTGGACATATGCGTGGGAAACCAACCGGGCGCCAACGCGTTTACCTGGATATTGTGTTGAGCCCATTTCCAGGCAAGATCTTTGGTGAAGGAAATTACCCCGCCCTTGCTGGCGTGATATCCGGTGGCCATCACGTGCTCAGGGGGAGCGCCGCGCAAACCGGCCACAGAGGCGACGTTGATAATCTTGCCGCTTTTCTGCCCGATCATGATCCTGCCTGCAGCCTGCGAGCAAAGAAAGGTTCCGGTCAGATTGGTGTCCAGAACTTTTTGCCAGTCGGCCAGTTTCATGTCTTCCACTGGAGCGCCCCAGGAAATGCCGGCGTTGTTGATGAGAATATCAATTCGGCCAAACTGGGCCATCACGCCGTCAATCATCTGCTGGACACTGGCGGGGTCCTTCACATCACAGGCGTGGGCCGCCGCGCGAACGCCAAGTTTTTCCACATGGTGGGCCGTCTCTTCACAACGCTCTTTTTTCCGCGCCGAGAGCGCCAGATTCGCGCCCATTTCCGCCAGACCCTCAGCCATCTGCCGCCCCAGGCCAATGGATCCGCCGGTGATAACCGCGACACGCCCGCTGAGATCAAAAAGTTCTTTTACGTTTTTCGATGGTTGACTGGACATCGGTCAGCTATTTTTGCTCCTTCATAGAAATTCCTGTTGGCCGCGGGATGGCGCCAACCTCCCACGGCGCCGGCAAGCGGGTACGCCATTCCAGCAGTGCAGGGCCCGGCTGATTCAGCCATAGGTTCAATTTGTGGCCAAGCTCGGCAAGGCTGGTGACGCGAGAAGCGCTGATTCCGCAGGCTTCAGCAACGGCACAGAAATCAGGGTTCTTGAGATCACTTTCATACGTCTGGCCGAAGACGGATCGCTGCAGAAACCCAATCACGCCATAAGCATCATCGTTGACCAGGAGAATCTTTACCGGAAGGTCGTACTGCTTGAGCGTTGCCAATTCATGAAGCGTGTACTGGAAGCCGCCATCGCCGGCGATGCAAATGACTTTCTGTTTCGTCCCGGACTGTCGAACGCCAACAGCAGCTCCAATGGCCGCAGGTAATCCATAGCCCAGCGTTCCCGAGCCGGCGGGATAAAGAAACGTGCGTGGCTCAAGCACGGGAAAGAATGCTGAGGCCCAGTAGTTGAGAATTGACTGATCGTTGACTACGACATCATGCGAATCCAGCGCATTGCGCAGCAGTTCCAGCGCATGGTACGCATCGGAGTTGATCGACCGTAATCGCTCCTGTTCGCGTGCAGAGGCAGCAGGAATATCGAACCAGCAAGAGCGCGGGCTGGCTTCCTCTGCCGCGAGCGCAGTTGCGATTGCCGGCACATGACCCGCCAGGACCAGCGAAGCAGGAAATCGGGTACCTGGATATTCAGGCGAGTCCACAATCTGCAGATGAAGCTGGGGCAGCCTCAGGCCGAAGCGACCGGTATCGAATTCGGTGAGCCGCGCTCCCACGGAAATGAGGAGATCAGCTTGCTCCAGCAACTCCTGAACGGCGCCCAGCCGTGACATGCAGCCGAAAGCCAGCGGATGCTTCGCAGGAAAGTTTCCCTTCCCCGTGGTGGTGGTTAAAACGGGTGCGCCAAGTTTTTCCGCAAGCTGGCGGACTTCAGCCACTGCACCGTGAATTCCTGAGCCAACCAGCAGCACGGGACGGCGGCATTCGATGAGCATGGCGACCGCGCGAGCGATCTCCTGTGATGCAGTGGCAACGGCGGTGGCTTTTTGGCGCGCGGCGTGAGCTGAACCAGCAGCAAGCGGCGCTGCCAACAGATCATGCGCAATCTCAATGAATGCGGGACCGGGCGCGGGCCCGCGCAGCATGCTGGCGGCATCGGCAAACGCCTGCGGAATGTCATCTGCGCTGGTCACGCGACAGGCGTATCGCGTGAGAGGCCTAATGATGTCAATCTGCTGAGGAGTCTCATGCAATCCGCCACCCTGCTTTACCTGCAAAGGAGAAGCGATATTGGTGCCGACCAGCAAAACAGGAGTGTTGGTCTGAAGGCTCTCAAGCAGCGGCACAAGCGTGAACAGATTGCCGGGGCCGGTTGAGGCAAAGATCGCAGCTATGCGTCCGCTCTGCCGGTAAAAGCCGTCGGCAGCGAAACCAGCTGCTTGTTCATGCCGCACCACCCAGTGATGAAAGTGCCTGGCCTGACGAAGTCCTTCATAGATGGCAATGTTGTGAATGCTGGGGATGCCAAAGCCGCAATCGATTCCAGCATGCAGAAGACCTTCAACCACCGCTTGAGCGCCAAGTCTGGACGCGGTGGCCGCCGGTTGCGATGGAATGGACGTTGTCACGAGGATAGCTTCAGATCGCGCGGGAATGTCTAAGGCAAAGCAAGTCTAAAAAACAACAGAACGGCGGACAAGAGAGCCCGCCGTTCTTAAAGTTGACGAGTTAGAACCCGAAACGCAACCCAAGTTGCAGTTGACGTGCCGGGAAGGCAGAGGTAAACGCGAGTGGAGCATTGGTGATCGGCTGAACTGATCCGTGCACGTTAAATGTTCCGGCTCCGAGGAAGGCTTGTCCG
>DASUBD010000491.1:0-5067 GCA_035763445.1 Candidatus Angelobacter sp. | reverse complement strand
CCTTCTGTATACAGAGTGGTTCTGCAACTCAACGCAAAGCACGCGGGCGCGAAAAGGTGAGAAATGTTCTATTTTTTTACCGCGTAGTAGCCCCGCCTGCACATGATGTGCGCGCCGCGCCGTGTGGTCTTCAATTCAATCTTCCGGTAACTTCCATCCGCGCTGAATTCTGCTGGGTGGTAGGCAAGAAGGTAGTAGCTGCGTAATTGCTCGGTTACCTGGGCAAATGCCTTTGCTATGCGCTTGCTGGTATCAGCTCGCAAAATCTGTCCACCTGTTTCAGAAGTAAGTTTCCTCAGAACTTTATACTCAGGCAAGGATTCAATCGGAAGAGATTCCGTATGGAGCACCACAACCACCGCATCGCAACGGATGGCATCCTCCACCAGTTCATCTGGCGTCATTTGGCTGCTGTTGTCGTCACCATCCGTTAAAACAACCAACATCCGCCGGCTCAGCCCCTGCTCAGGATGGTGCAGCAGCTTTTGGCACGCAAAGTCAACTGCATCGTAGACGGCTGTGGTTCCGTGAGGATGCAGTTGAAAAACTGCAGATGCAAGCGCCCTTCTGTCAGAGGTGAAATCTTGCGCGAGTGTAACGGTATTGTTAAACCCCACGACAAACGCCAGGTCCTTGGCCGGATCAATGATCTGGCTGATGAACAAAGCGGCGGCCGCTTTTTCAAAAGCAAATTGCTGCGCGACTGAATCGCTGGTATCCAACAGCAGTCCCACGCGTAGAGGCAGCCCTGTACGGCTCTGAAACGACCGGATGGACTCCGGAGATCTTCCATTGTCATGCAAACGGACTTCATTTTCGGAGAGATCAGTGATCCAGTGGTGATGACGGTCAGTGGCCAGGAAAGACAGGTCCACCTCGTTCACGCTGACCTTCAATGTGGCCGCAGGTTTCTCATCCCTGCTATCAGGCCCTCTGAATTCCAGGCGCGCCTGGGCCATACAGTAGCAAGCCGGAAACAGGAGAACGCATGCCGGCAATATAAACAGGAAGTCTGATGCAATCTCAGAATTCAGGTATTCCAAAATATTCGTGATAGGACGCTTGAGGCTGTAACGAAACATACTTGCGATAAGGTGTTTCACAATGAACAAAGCTACTGCGACAAATACTGCGCACAAACTGCTAAAAGTGCTAGAAATGGTTTTCAGGCGAGGTCGGCTTCGCCACGGCAACTTGGGAACAGTGCAGCGTGTCACGCCGCAATCGAGCGTGCCAATTCGGGAATGAGAATGGCTCCTCCAGACGGCCAGCCAGGGGAAACTGATTCGTATCGCCAGGAGACTCATCCTATAGCGCTGACGTTCCTGCCAGGAGCATGATGAATGCCTAACGTCAGCGGGAGAGATCCCGAATCAGTCACCCCTGGAAGCCTCAACGGGATACTAAGAACACAGGCTACCTGCCGATACTGTAAAAGTTGGCAGTGCGTCTTCCTACAACCAGCGCGTATCTACACGATTTCCGGAGTCAATCTGGTGTTCTGCCCGGGACGCTCCCCCACGTGGTCCAGTCCACTTACACACCTTTCGTTTCATGGACAGCAGTCCGGTGCGAAAAAGTGGGCGCAAGTGTTAGCGCCACAAAGGCCGCCTCCGCCTCTGTTTCCCCTGTGATTATTGACAGTATTTCGGGCACCGCGTCGGGACTAGTATTCCCTCAATTCGGCAGGTTCTGCTAGCTACGTACCTGCCAGCAAGCAAGCTCCACATCGCGCAACAATAGCCTATGCGGTGTTTCGAGTGTCGACGGAAAGCGGCTCCTGCCTCCCCTTGATTATTAATCAGCAGGGGCCGCTTAATATAAGCAACGATTTCCCCCCGATTCACCTGAACTCTTATTGAAGAGCCACCGCCGAACTTCTTTTCGGCGGAGTTTCAGAATGAAGACATCATTCGCCACGAAGATAGCGGAGAACGAAACTGTTACGAACATCGTGTCACGACTAATGAACATGGAGTGAGAGCTTGTCGCATTCCACTGGTGGCGGAAACCGCTCATCTCGCGAACTCAAGAGATTGTGCAAGCTTAACGGAGGTTCGAATCGGTCTGGTCGCCGGGAAAACCGACCTTCTTGAGAAAACACTGACGATTGGCGATTGGGAACAGAACCGCACCGTCAGCGGGAGAAGCTCGGATCAGTTTCCCCGGCTGCCCTCATCTGAAACTAAGCGTCTGGGATGGTTATGGATACTGGTAGAAATGGCAGCTTTGAATTATGTGGGCTAGGATGATGCATGCACGATTAGCTTGAGTACTACTTCAGGACAATAGTGATTCCCACTAGGCTCACGAGTCGGATCAACAGTCACCGCTCTCCCCTGTCACACGCATGACTATATTTGGTTAAAATAGCTGTTGTTTCTGCCAGTTACTTCATCAAAATATATTGTCTAGATTCCAATAACGTGCTGGTTGTTAGCGCCCAATAGAGCCAACATGTCATACCGCCGCGGGGATGGCCACTTGTCTGTGGATGTTGATAAGGCCCCCTACCCTTTCAACGCGATCATCACCACGGCGGTACTTGCACATGGGCAAGAGCTCAGGAATGCGCACGAAACTGACGCGGTTACTCTTCAAGATTTCACGCGCTACGTAAAAGCGGACGCGGAGATCACATTGACGCTCGTTTGCAGCAACTCTTCTGAAGAGAGTGACATTTCTGGATGAGATGTGCCAGATCCCTCCGCTGTTCCCAATGCGAGCAGGTATTGCTGCTCGCTTATCTTTATGAGACTTACCGGGTGGCTTACATACTAGCGTGACGGAGAAAGACATCGTCGTAGGCTGCTGCTCCGCCAAACGTCACGAGCTCATGCGGTTGCGGCTGGCCCGGCAACCCTGGGGATACGAAACGAAAGGCCTCAGCTTAAAAGGGCGGAGCCTCCAATCGCTGGCTTAGCAGCAACTCGACATCCTCTGGTGAGGCGGCCATCGCTGGAGGCAATTTTGGCATCGCATCAGCTGCCATGACAGGGAGCTTTCTCCAGGAGCGGTCATAATGAGAAGTCCGGCACCCCGCCGAAGGACTGGCAAAAGCGACAGTTCCGCTCACGTCCAGTCCTCGAATAAAATGTTGGCTGCTATGAACTTTTCGTTGAGTTCTTCGGTGCGCTGCCGGGTAATCTCCAACGCCTTTTATATATCAGATGGCGCATGAGAGTGTTTGTTGCAGGTCACTCGTTAAGAGGTTTTAATGCTGAAAGATAATACGTCTGGCGATTGTTAACTATATCGTTACCTTAGCCTGACTTTTATTTGCTTATCGATTGTAATAAACATAATCTTCCAATGCCTGTTCACTGGGAAAGTAGTTGAACACTGAGACTTAAACGTATGCAAAAGCCAACTGTCCTCATTGCTGATGATCACACGATGATAGTTGATGCTTTTCGGAAGCTGCTTGAGGCGCAGTATGAAATCATTGGTACTGTGTCTGATGGCCGTGCCTTGCTGGAAAAGGCGCCTGAGCTGAGACCCGATGTCATAATCGTTGATATTGGGATGCCTTTCCTGAATGGTCTGGCTGCTGCGCAACGTCTCAAGCAGGCAATACCGAAAGCCAAGATTGTGTACGTAACGATGAATGACGATGCTGACTTGGCATCTGAAGCATTGCGCACCGGAGCCGCGGCCTATTTGCTTAAGAGCTCTGCCGGTTCCGAACTGCTCAAGGCCATTCACGAAGCGTTATGCGGCCGTAAATATGTGACTCCCCTGATTAAACACGCAATGGAAGAAGCGTTTATACGTTACCCGGGCCCCAAGACGCCAATCAAGAAACTCACTCCACGGCAGGTTGAAGTCCTGCAGCTCCTGGCTGAAGGCCGGTTGATGAAAGAGGTGGCAGATATTCTTGGATTGACGCCCAGAACCGTCGCCTTCCACAAATACCGCATCATGGAGACGCTTGGAATCCACAGCAATGCTGAACTCATCAAATTTGCTGTAAGGAACCACTTGCTGGCTTCGTGATCTCGTGGCCCCCCAAAAACCCCCGCCAGCGAAGGACCTAAGGTCATTTTTGAAGGCACTGCAACAACTATTCACGGCGCACATGGCGTTGGGGCACAACTGATGAAAGGCAAAATTCCCGCCGAAGCGGCGGTTCACATTACATACACGGCAGAATGCTCTGCGGAGATGCTGTGAAACATCTCGCTATCTTTGTCCACACCTGCCAGTGAATATACACATAAAGTATCCAGGCCGAAGCGGTGCGCCGCAAGATCCCAGAGCTGTTCCAGGCGAATCGCCTGAATTCCTTTACCAGCTGCCAGCAATTGAGGAGCGATTTCTCCGCAGGCTGCGACTCCGTGGGTTTCGCGAGCGGCTGTCTCAATCAGTTCTCCCATCACATCAAAGAAAAGATCTGGAGCAGGCATTTCCTCGCCCATAAATTTAGCCAAGGTCTCAACGGCGTCCAGCGGGATGAGGGTTCCTGCTGCAATTGCCCGGTCAACATCCACGCCGCCGGCATTTAATCTGTCAAAAACACCAGCACGGTGTTGCTCAGTGGCTGCCATGATTGTGGCCTTGCCATTTTTTAGTTGGGCGCCAATAAAATCAGTCAAACCTTGCAAAACAACTGCATCATCAGAATAGAATTGGACTTCGTGACGAGCTGGCAGCGCCCCCTTGTTTCCACTGGCTTTTTCCTTCAGTATGCCGCTGATGAAGTATCTGTCGTTGATGGCGCATTCAATTCCAGGAAGCAGGTCCTTGCCGACGCTTAGCTTGTGAATAAAGCCAAGGCCTCCTGCCCGAAGCGCCGCTTCAACCACATCAAAACAAACTTCCTGGCTTATGAAAAGGAGTTTTGCCGCAGGAGCCACGTTGCGTATCTGCCTCGCAGCTTCAATTCCATTTACTTTCGGGAGGCCAACATCCAGAAGGACCAAGTCCGGCTGAAGTTTGGCGGCTTTATGAACGCCTTCCATTCCGTCCCCTGCTGTACCAATCACGACATATTGTCCATGATTCAGCACGGAGCAGAGATAACGTCGAAACGGCTCGAAGTCCTCAACTACAAGTATTCGCAACGGC
>DASUBD010000490.1:0-4251 GCA_035763445.1 Candidatus Angelobacter sp. | reverse complement strand
GCCGGGCTGCGAGTTTCTGAAATTATTGGAGTGAAGCTGGAAGATCTGAAGCTGGAACTCGGGCATGTGCTGGTGCGCGGCAAGGGAGATAAAGAGCGCCTGGTACCGCTGGGGCGGGCAGCTCAGGAAGCCATACTCCGTTATGTGGAAAACGGCCGCGGCCTGCTGCTGGGCGAGAAGGTTTCCCCCATGCTGTTTGTTCGTCGTGGCGGAGCCAAACTTACACGGCAGCGCGTCTGGCAAATGGTGAATTCGGCTTCCGGCTCGGGCCGGCATGCCAGTCCGCACATGCTCCGGCACAGTTGCGCCACGCACATGGTAGAAAACGGCGCTGATCTTCGCACTGTGCAAACAATTTTGGGTCACGCAGACGTGTCAACAACCCAGGTTTACACGCATGTGGCCCTCGATCGATTGAAGACCGTGTACAGGAAATATCATCCGCGCGGAAGCAAGGCTGCCGGAAGGCCATGAAACCAAACCCAGAATCAACCAGCCCGGAGATACGGAAGGGAATTCAGAAGTTTCTTGATCATCTACGCGGCGAACGCAGTGCTTCCGCCCATACGTTGCGTGCGTACAGCAACGAACTGCATCGGTTTGCCGAATACCTTGGGACGGAGATTCGGTGGAGAGATGTTGACCACGTTTTTATCCGTGGATTTCTGGGGCATCTGCATGGCAAGGGACTGAGCAAAGTGTCTGTAGCGCGCTCTCTGGCTGCTGTGAGATCGCTTTACAAATGGCTGGCGAGAGAGGGAATTGTGCAACAGAACCCGGCAAAACTGGTGGCGACACCGAAGCTTCCCAAAAAACTACCTCGCGTTCCCACAGTGGAAGAGATGAACGGGTTGCTTGACGGCGCCATGCCGGAAACGGCCAGCTTTCCCGAACGCGATCGCGCCATCTTTGAGCTGTTGTACGGCTGCGGGCTGCGTAATTCGGAACTGGTAGGTATTGAGGTCAGCGATATTGATGATGCTAACGCTCTGATCCTGGTCCGCGGCAAAGGGAAAAAGCAACGGTACGTTCCGCTGGAAGGCGCGGCCGCAGATGCGCTGAAGGCGTATCGGCTGGAGCGGCAGAAGATTCTGAACAGCAGCGGCAAAGCTACCCGCCGTCTGCTTATCAATCAGCGCGGCGGTCCGCTGACCACACGAAGCGTGGGACGAATTGTGAAGCAAATCGCGATTGCCAAGGGCCTGCCGCCAGACATCCACCCGCATACATTGCGACACGCTTTTGGTACTCACATGTTGACAGAGGGCGCAGACCTGCGGGCGATCCAGGAGTTACTTGGGCATGAGCGTCTTTCCACCACGCAGAAGTATACGCAGCTTTCCATGACTCATGTCGTGGAGGTGTATGACAAGACCCATCCGCGAGCAAAATAAGCGCAAATGACATACTTTATGGCATGCTTAATCGCGCGAGGCTATCCATGCGAGGACTGACGATTTGGTTTCTTTGTTTCATCGGCTGCGGTCTGGCGAACGCACAGAAAAGCGCTGCACCAGCCCACCCTGCTACTCAAAAAAAGCAGGCGGCGAATGAAAAAGCCAGCGAAGCGCAGGTTCTGAGACTGCTTGATATGTTGCAGATTCGCGACAATCTCAAAATCACCCTTGATGCCATGAAAACGCAGATGCAGCATGGTTCCGAGCAGATGCTGAAGGAAAAAATCGCGCGGCCGACAGACGAGCAGATTAAATCGGTAGACAAAATTGTGGACGAGGAGTTTGCGAAAATCTCCATGGATGATCTGGTCCACGATGTTGTGCCGATTTACCAACGGCATCTCACGCGTTCTGATGTTGCCGCACTGATTGCCTTCTATTCATCTCCCGTAGGACAAAAGCTCCGCCGCGAGCAGCCCGCCATGATGAAGGAAAGCATGGAAGCTACGTCCGCCGGGCAGCGCGAGAAGATGGAGCAGTTGCTGGCACGGGTTGAGCTTCGGCTGGAGCAGTTCATCGAGACAGAGCAGGGCAAGCCGTAAGCGAGATTGAGTGATCAGGTGATGAGCGGCAGCACATGCGCATCCCGCGCTGACTCTTTAGTTTTTCTTCAAGTGACGTCGCAGCAGTGTTTCCAGGCTGGCTTTGGAGCCTTCGTAATCAGCCTGAGAAAGCTTGCCTTCAGCGCGGTCTTTTTCAAGCTCGAAGAGTTCTTCCTTGATTGCTTCCAGCATGGCATTGCGCGGCGTGGCGCTGCCAGCAGATCCACCATTCGGCGGTGATTGGCGTTTGCGAGATCCTGAGGTCTGGCCAGCAGACGGGACGCCAGTTGCAATTGTTGATGGCGACCTTCGCTGCACTCGGAAAAGCCAATAGCCACCCGCGACTATCGCGATCACGAAAATGCCGATGACGTACCAACGTGAAGTGCTGGAACTTTCAGCGGATTGGGTTGCTGGGGAGGGTGGCGCGCCGGCTCCAGCCGTACCCCCTCCTTGTGATTCAGCTTCTCCCTGTGTGGGAACAGTACCCTCACCCGAAATGGAAAATTTCAACTCTTTGCCGACGGGAAGATCATGCCCGACAAATACAGTCATCCCGTCGACGTCAGGCGAATGACCAAGCTCCGGGTCAGAAGAGTTGAATTGCATACTCTTCGGCAACATGATCCCAAGTTCAGTCAGTGGAAGTTCAGGTGTAACTTTGAACTCGCGCGTGCCGGCATAGGGAACGTTGTAGGTGACTTGAAACCGCGTGCGGCCTGGACGCAGCGGGAAAGCATACCCATAGCGGTTTTTTCCGCCAACCGGGATCGGACGCATACTGGTGGGCATGCCTCCCGGACCTTCCGCGACACCTTCTTCAATCTGGGCGCCCGGAGGCAGATCAAAGTCGAAAGAAGTACTGCCTGACTTGGTGCGCGGCGGACTGGATTCATTGCTCAAGATAAATGTTTCAGACACTTCCATTCGGCCATTGGGCATGGTCTGGAAGCGGAACACGCGTCCCTGAAAAACGAGATGATCAATCGTCTTCGCGGCATCGTAAACCGTGACATCTACTACGTTGGAACCCTGTGCTCGCTGGAAATAATTCACTCCCTGGTGTTCCACTCGCACCAGGTACGGGCCACCTTGCTGAGCCGAAGTCAGAGTGAAATGCCCAGTGGCATCTGTTTTGGTATGCGCCACCTCGTCCATGCCGCCGGAAAGCGAGAGCAGGACAACGTTATCACCGGACGAAGGCTTGTTCGTGGATCCGTTGCTCACGGTTCCAGTGATCTGCGCGGCAAACAGAGTTGCCGAGAAAGTGAAGTAGAAGAGCGCTAGCCCAATCCGGAATGTGAGTCGCACAGTTATTCTCAGTGTTGGTGACCCTGGGAGGATTCGAACCTCCGACCTGCGGTTTAGGAAACCGTCGCTCTATCCATCTGAGCTACAGGGCCACAATGATATTTTACAGGAGTTCCGAATCGCCGAAACTGGCTGCATGCTTGCGCAGCCATTCACGATACACTGATAGAAACATGCCCAAGTTCGAAAAGCACATCTTCATCTGTACCAATCAACGACCCGAAGGGCACGCAAAAGGTTCATGCGACCCCACTGGGGGAGCGGAACTGCATCAGGCGTTCAAGGCCGGACTGGCGAAACGCGGACTCAAAGGCAAAGTCCGTGCTAACAAAGCTGGATGCCTGGATCAATGCGAACACGGGCCAACCGTGGTGGTTTATCCAGAAGCGGTTTGGTACGGAAGAGTGACGGTTGCGGATGTGGATGAAATCATCGATAAGCACATCGCCGGCGACACGGTTGTGAAACGGCTCGTAATTCCTGACGCCTGTCTCAATACTGAGAGCTGTCCACACAAACCGCGTCGCTAGCTTTTACCCCTAAGGAAAACGGGGTCTTCCCTCGATCTCCAATCAATCTTCAGGCGCTGTGCCCGGGCTGCTGGTACCGGCGCGCGAATTACCATTGCGGTTCATTACTGCCGCTCTGGCCTGCTCCTGCTCTTTTGACTTCTTGCGTTCCACTGCAATGCGGGCGCGACGGAAACTGTTTTGCATTGAGCGATCGTTATGCAGTGCTTCCCAGCCTGCGGTCAGTCCTCCTCCAAGCAGCGATCCAGCGTAGGCGCCATCGCGGCAGTTGCAGCCAAGCCAGCCAATTCCCCAACCCAGCGCCGTGTTGCCGCCAATCATCGCCATATCGTGGAAACTTCCCAGGGCGTTGCGATGAAAGTGCAGATACCATGTGCTGCCCGCTCCGCCTCCCATCAACATGAGCTTTAG
>DASUBD010000489.1:0-5210 GCA_035763445.1 Candidatus Angelobacter sp. | reverse complement strand
CTTGAGCTGCGCGGGCCGGGAGAATTCTTTGGCACACGCCAGGCCGGCATGCCCGGCTTTCGCGTGGCCAATCTACTGCGTGACCGCAAGCTGCTCGATCTCGCCCGCCTCGAAGCAAACCGGATTGTCGAACAAAAGGATCCCGAGATCACCGCGCAGGATCGTGACCGCATCATGCAGCATCTGCGGCAACACTGGCAAAGGCGATATGGACTGGTCGAAGTCGGCTAGATGCCAATTCCGCGCCAGGCTACTGCAGGCGGAAAACTTTTTGCAGGGCCTTCAAAAGCCCTGCAGGTCCCTCATTGGCCCGCACCACCAGATCAGGACGAAGCTTGCGGTCTGATATTCCTGCGTCAGAAATCGTGATTAGAGGACATCCGGGACACGTTTGCCGCGCCAGTTCAACAATTTCTTCCGCAGTTTCTGATTCCACTGTGTAACTGAGCACCAGCGCGTCAAACTCGCCGTCTTCGATCGCTCTCACGGCGTCTGCCTTACTTCGCGGAGTCACAACGGTATAGCCCCGGCTGCGGAGCACCTCGGCGCGATATAAAGCCAGCTCTAAGATGCGGCCAAACACCAGTACTCGCCTTGGATGGTCCGCTCTGCGCGACTGGTGTTTTCTTCCGCTTGCAGCTCGAGGAGTACGCAGACGCTTGCGCCCTGAAGCCAGTCCATAATCTGCGTGCGCAATAGGAATGAGGAGATGAAGATGGGATCCCTGAGCTGGCATGAAAGGCGCAGTATATTCATCCCATTTTTTTAGGTCAACAAGAAAGCGCTGCTGCTAAGGATGTTTGCATGACTGGATTTTGTGCGCTGTCTCATTTACGCTTTCTCCCTTACTTTTGAATTAAGGGGAACTCATGACTCGCTTCTGGCGATCTTCTGCTCGTCTCGCGATCACTCTTCTGTCACTCGCTTTCTGTCTGGTGAATGCCGTCGCCCAACAGAGTCAGACTCTTGTGGACCAAATGCGTGCCTTGGTGGAGACGCCTGCCGTTCCTGGGTATGAGCAGGAACTATCGGCCAGGATCGCCAAAATGCTCGCCGCAAACAAAACGCATGTCGACAATCTGGGCGACGTCCTTGTCACGGTTGGTTCCGGAACGCCGCATCGCCTCATAGCCGCACCCATCGACGAGCCAGGATATGTCGTCAGCGGAATCACGCCGGATGGATATCTCATGTTGCAGCGGTTGCCGCAACTCGGAAACCTCCCTTTGTTCAATGAGCTCTACGCGGCGCAGCCGGTCAAAATAGAAACAACGCAACACAAATGGATCAACGGCTCCGTCGCGGGAATAAGCATCCATTTGCTGCCGCAACGGCAGCATCCGCCCAGCATGGCGGATTTGGACAACATGTACGTTGATATAGGAGCCACGTCCGCCGCCCAGGCGCGCAACGCGGGGGCTGACGTTCTAAGTCCCCTGGCGATCCAACGTTCGCTCTACGTCATGGCCAATGGGCGGCTGGCATCACCTGCAATTGGCGATCGCTTTGGCGCGGCCATACTGCTGCAACTTCTGAACGGCCTTGATACGACAAAAGTGAAGGGCACAACCACTTTCGCATTTGTCACACAGCAGTGGGTTGGTGCGCGAGGACTGCAGCGCGTCATGCAGGAACAAAAGCCGGACGAGCTGATTTATGTGGGACGGCTCATTCGCGCGGTTGCCAACCCCAATCGACCGCAGGAAGAGCTCCCTGGCTTCTCCCGCCAGCCGGGCAACGGTGTCTTGATCGCGGAAGAAAAGAGTGATGTCGAACCCAGCGGCTTTGGCGCCGAACTGAAGCAGCTTGCTGGCAACAATAACATTGCTGTTCAGACAGATTTTTCTGCGCCGCTGCTGCCTAAGGGCGGCTATATGCCGCAACCCAAATTCCCGGAACGCACAGTCCATCTTTCCATTGCCACTGGATGGCCGTCCACTCCCGGCGAATACATCGATTCCCATGATCTGGCAGGCCTGGTGCAACTTCTCTCACTGTATCTTGGAGGATCTTCGCAACAGGTGGAAATCCCCTCTTCAACAGCGCTGCCGGAGCCGACTCTTCCGCCACGTCCCATGGCCGCGCCCGGAGATGAAGCCATTCTCAAACGTGTGGTTGAAACCTACGGCGCCAGCTCGCATGAAGGCTACGTCACTAAGATGGTGGCTCAACTGCTTCCCTCATGGGCCAAGCCCCAGGTGGATGCTGCTGGAAATCTGATTTTGCACTGGGCCGGGAACGGGAAAGGTCCTCGCATCGCCGTGGTGGCGCACCAGGATGAAATCGGGTATGAAGTTCACGCCATTCTGCCTGATGGAACCCTGGAGCTGGTCTCAAAAGGCGGCGGCGTGCCGGCGTATTTTGATGGTCATGACGTTCTGGTCCATTCCGGAAATGGCATGCACCCAGGTGTGCTGGAGTTACCGGAAGGCTGGGAGAAAGCCAATTTCCAATGGCCGCGTGGGCCTCGGCAACCTCTGCATGTAGACGTGGGAGCAAAAAGCCCTGATGACGTGGCTCAACTCGGCATCAAGGACGGCGACTTTGTCACTATCCCCAAGCAGTACCGTAGTCTTTTGCCTCCTCGCGCCAGTGCCCGCGCGTTTGATGACCGCGTGGGCTGCGCTGCGCTGATTGCTGCTACCTGGGCTTTGGGCCCAAATCTCAACGGCCGTGACGTGACCTTTATCTGGTCTACGCGCGAGGAACTCGGCCTGGAAGGTGCGGTGGCTGCCGCAAAAACACTGGCTGACCAGGGACACCCGCCCGATTACGTTTTTGCCATCGACACTTTCGTCAGCTCAGATTCGCCGCTTGAATTTAAGCGCTTCGGCGATGGCATACTCGGCAAGGGCTTTGTCGTGCGCGCCGTTGACAACTCCAACGTGGTTCCGCGCAACCTCGCGGAAAAAGTTGTGTCCATGGCGCGCGCTGCAAACATCCCCGCGCAATATGGTGTGACGGGCGGAGGCAACGATGGAGCAGCGTTCCTGCTTTATGGTTCCACGGATGTTGCTCTGGGATGGCCTCTGCGCTATTCGCACTCGCCCGCTGAGGTAATTGACGTTCGCGACCTGAGCGCGTTGGCCAGAATCGTCACCAGCATTGCGCGCAGCTGGTAAAAAGCAAGAGCGGCACGCTTCCAGCGTGCCGCGCGATTTCATTCTAAATCATGCTACCGCAGGCGCCGCCGACTTGAGCCAGTGCTCCATCTGCTGATGGTCGACTAATCCTGCCTGTTGCACCACCGCGCGTCCGCCATAGAAAACAGCAAAATACGGAATGCCTTGGATCTGGAATCTCGCCGCAAGCTCAGGATGCCGCTCCGTATCCACTTTCAGCACCACGGCTTTGCCGGCCATCTCAGCCGCGGTGCGCGCTACCTCCGGGGCAGCCATGCGGCAGGGCCCGCACCACGCGGCCCAGAAATCCACCAGCACGGGCACCCGTGCATTCTGAACTACTTCATCAAACAGTGCGGCATCTGCTTCCACCGGTTCGTTGACGGGCTCCAGATTGTTCTTGCACTCACCGCACCGGCCGCTGTCAGCCAGATGCGCCGCAGGAACCCGATTCTTGCGCCCGCAACTCTTGCATGTCCGAATCACTGGCATAAAGACCTCATGTGCTGATGATCCATGCGAATGGATCAATCTCGGTCTATTTCACATATATATGATGCCCGCGGATGAAGGATTTTTCGCTGATTTTTGCGTCTGCTCTCTTGACGTTAAGGACAATAGGACGATCCCCCGTTTCTGAGCCAGGTGTAGTGCGATAACAGCACTCTCTTACCTCTGGATGAGTGTTCCTACTCGCTCTCCATGAAGCGCGCGTGTAAGGTTCCCCGGCTTTAGTCCATTGATGATCCGGACACTACGAGCCAGTTTTGCCTTCGTCAGGAGGTCCAGCACAACTGGTTCAATTGGAAGTGTAGGCAGTTTTCTGGCAATGATCTCTTGCACGCTGGCGTGGGGAATAAACTCCGCTGCTGGATCCATCTTTGGATCAGCAGCGTACAGTCCGTCAACATCCTTGAGAAAGATCACGCTACGCGCGCCGAATACCTCGCCCACCAGGTAAGAACCGGCATCACTGCCATGCGGCGGCAGCTTCCCCACCATTGGTGGATGTTCCCACAATGAGTAGGGTGGAATGCCGTTGAACACCGCGCCACGCGCGGCCGCCAGCATGGCGGGAAGCAATTGCACTACAAACGGCGCTTCCAGATAAACGAACCCATGTTTTGCCAGCAGGCAGGAGACCATGTACGCGTTCTGTGCAGCATCTTTTGCGCTCAGAGCAGCCAGAGCGCCGGTGGGCAGGCCCAGATCAAGTCCGACAGAAAAGATGTGCCGGGAACGCACTCCCGCGCCCACACCGATGATCATGCGATGCTCCGCCTGGTTGGCAACAATTTCCTCCAGAAGAGGAAGCAATGCGGAGCGACCGCGGTCGATGATGGAACGCCCGCCGATCTGAATCACATTCACGTCGGGCAAAATGGGAGAGACTGCCGACTCCGTTCGCGCAATGAGCGTTTTGTCTACCAATGATTCACGCATCAAATTCGATATCACGTGTTGCGCGCCTGAATGATCGCTCACTTTGGATCTCCGTTTCTGTAGACGATAGTGCCCACGGGTTCTCCGTTCAACGCAGCCGTGAGTTGGCCGGGCTTGAGGCCATTGACAAACTGGATCTCACGGATATTTCTTGCTCTCACCATGAATTCCAGCACAGCCCGCTCCACAATCAGGTCTTCCAGGTCGCGTTCAAGCAATTCCTCTACGCTGATTCGGGCGATGTATTGCGCTGACGGTTGTTTTTTGGGATCGGCGGTATAGAGTCCATCTTCGTCTTTCACGTAGATCATCTTGCGGGCGCCAAATACCTCAGCCACCAGAAAGCATCCTGTATCAGTTCGTTGCGGCGGAATGCGACCCGTT
This sequence comes from Candidatus Angelobacter sp., assembly GCA_035763445.1. Classification (GTDB taxonomy): domain Bacteria; phylum Acidobacteriota; class Terriglobia; order Terriglobales; family Acidobacteriaceae; genus Angelobacter. Next base: position 261 of record DASUBD010000489.1, on the reverse strand, counting down.
TCCGGATTGGGCTCCCACAACTTGTAGGGCGGCATTCCCTGGCAAACCACCGCGCCCCGCTCCATCAGGTAATGTGGCAATGTGCTGAATCCTTCGGGTTCTACAAAAGGAATTCCGTATTGCGCCAAAAGGTAATGCAGCATCTGCGCGTTCTGCCAGGCGACAGCGGTGCCAAGAACCGTGAGCACGCCGGTGGGCAGACCAAGGTCGATTGCGAGGCTGTAAATGTGGCGGGCTCGCGTCCCGGCGCCCGTCCCAAGA
>DASUBD010000488.1:0-3312 GCA_035763445.1 Candidatus Angelobacter sp. | reverse complement strand
TGGCAAGGAAGCAAGAACAAGGTGCAGACGCAGCATATCGCGTTTGGAGTGGAGCTTGAAGATCTGCACGAAGCAATGCAACGCCTGAAAGAGAACCGGATTGAGCTAAAGAATTTCTTTGACCAGGTCACGGACGAGCCGAGCGTGTTTGGCTGGATGCCTGCCGCGTCCATTTACTTCCATGATGTTGACGGGCACTTGCTGGAGTTTATTGCCAGAATCGACAAAGAACCAGTGCCGGACATCGGCATAGTATCTCTATCAGAATGGAACAATCTGATGCAAACCAAGGTGGAGAAATGATAACGCAGGCTTCAGCCCCCGCGACGATTGCGATCCGTCGCGCAGCCTCAGAAGATGCTGAAGGAATCACACGCACCTACCTCGAAAGCGCTGAGCACCATGCAGGGCTTGATTCTGAACTGTACCGGGTGCCTGCGCGCGAAGCCATAGCAGCACGCTACAGGGAAGGACGACAGCATCCGCAGGACGGATGTGAAGCGAGCATAACGCTGGTGGCGGAACTGAGTGGTGAGATTGTTGGATTCATAGACGCGCGACTCTTTCAGCCTCTGGATGCCATGCACCGGGAGATGGTTCTTTGCCTGATCTCAGAGATTGCGGTGAGACGCTGCCAGCAGAATCAGGGCATTGGCGGAAAACTGCTGCACGCGGCTGAAGATTGGGGCCGCCAGCAGGGAGCGGAATTCGCAATCCTTGAATATCATCCCGCCAACACACGCGCCGGCACGTTCTATCAGCGGCATATGGACTACCGCCTCTCATCGCTGACGGCTATAAAGCGGCTGGAGTAAGCGCGGGAAAGAACGGTTCACCACTGTCGATAACCGATGGCGCAAGCGACCGCATACCTGTGCTTTTGGGCACCCACTATAAGATAAAATTACTGCCATAAACCTGACGCGCCCCTGACGCACCAGAGAAGGATGGATGATGAACGCAAAATCGGAAGCTATACCCACTCCTGAGTCCATCGCCAAATACGTGAAGCAGAACGCACGCAAGGCCTTGAAGGCCTCTGCAATGATGATGCACCACGAAGGGGGGCAGGAGATTGTACGGGAGGACGATTACAAGGGCCACCACGTTGTCGTCAAGACGATGTACCACATCACCGTCGATGGCCAGGACGTGACGGGACATATCATGCTCACCAACCAGGGCCAGGTGCAATATCACGGTCTACCTAACCATAGCTTTGATTCAACAATCGATCTGGTTCGGGCCCTCATCGACAATTTTCCCGAAGACTTTGATAAGAAAAAGCCCGCCATGGTTCATGGTGGCATGACAAATGTAAAGATGGGCGGCTCCGGCAAGCATTCCATGCATATGGCCAAGAAAGCTGCTAAATCTTCGTCAAAAACGGGAACAGGACCGAAGAAAAAACCAGCAGCTAAGTCCAAGGGTGCAGCAGGCAGGGGCAAGTCCAAATAATTAGTGGAGAATCCATGAGCGTCACTCGTCCAAACATTCTGAATAATGCTACCGCTCTCCAGAAGTATTGTGACGGCGTAAAGAGACTCAAAAACGAGTTTACCGGACCGACGACTCAGGACCTCGGCATTGACGGCCCAGCCCAGCCGGTCAGCACCTATGATCTCTTTGTGATCTGGCACGTGAATGCCATGATGACGGCCACGCCAGCTAATGGAAATCCAGAAGGACGCAACGCGGCGCACCGGGGACCGGTTTTTCTGCCCTGGCACCGTTTCATGCTCCGCCAGCTTGAGTTGAACCTGCAACGCGTGCTGGGCGACCAGGACTTTGGACTTCCTTACTGGGACTGGGCGGCTGATGGCGAAGGCTCACCAGAAGATCAGCTCAACTCTCCGTTGTGGAGGGACGATGGCCTGGGCGGCTCAGGAGATCCCATTACCACAGGTCCGTTCGTTTTCGATCCGAACGACGATAGCTCATTCCGTGTGCGGATTGACACCGATTCCGACGGCAACCTGGAGCAGGTGAACCGTGGGCTGGCGCGCGCCCTGGGCGAGGACCGGGCCGCTCCTACGCTTCCCAACAAAACGGACACCGCAAGTGCCCTTCAATCAGGCCCATATGACGCATCTCCCTGGACTGTAAGCGCAGCCGGCTTTCGCAATATGGTGGAAGGCTGGCCGAATGGACCAGCCATGCATAATCGCGTACACGTGTGGATAGGAGGAGACATGAGTCCAGCTTCATCGCCGAATGATCCTGTCTTTTTCCTCAATCACTGCAACGTGGATCGCATCTGGGAGGCATGGATGCAGGCCGGGAGTAACGGCCGGGTATACCTTCCCGACCAAAGTGCTCCAAACAGCCTCAAGGGACACCGGATCAACGACGAGCTATCGTCGCTGATCTCAGCGCCGACTACCCCTGCTGATGTGCTGGACTCAACTGCTCAGTACGTCTATGACTCACTGAATGTGTAGGAGTTCCCGGGTTCTACTGCGCACCCACTCTGTTGTCCTGTGATAACGGCGAGAGAGAGAGATAGAGCGCAGGAATCGGTAAGGCGCCAAGCTCCGTTCCAGCCCGGCCACCCAGGGATTGCTGTCGACAGCGCGGATTTTCCAATCGCACCATCCAAACTCATTAGGCTCCCCGATGCGCAGTTCAGAAGGGACTTCACCTTCAGGAAGACTTTCTAAGCCTCGGCCATTGAGTGTTTCCACAAAGCGATCGATCAGAGCGTTGCCGTTCATGAGGTGATTATCGCAGGCATGTTGCGCGCTCCGCAGGCTGTGCGCGGGCCTTCGGCAGAGAGGAATTGGTCTTTCATTCATCTTTTTCCCACGGCTGCGCCGTGGGCTAGACTCTTTCGCGCCTGAAAGGCGCTCGGGGGCATTGGGAGGGACAGGTTTTCGTGGCTTCGATGCATTTTAGAGGAGCACCAGGATGATGATTTGTACCTCAGCGGCTTAAAGCCGGAAAATCAAGCAGCTTTACCGCAGACCTAAAGGTCTGCTCCACCGGGGTGGTGCAGGCAGGTGGTTGCGAATCGTGCCTGCGGCGCAGGAGTTTGATTCGGGGAGAGGAATGGGAATCCCGCCCTTTGCTCCGCAAAGGGACGGGGCACCCGATCATTATCGTCAGAGATAGAAAGATCAAGGCTGGCGCACGCGCTGTCGGCGATTCCTTCGTTCTTTTTTCGTTGCATCCTGCGCGGCATGAGCGTATAAAAATCAGCGGGACGCGCCCGTGTAGTGAGCACGGGTCACGTCCCTAACCAAATATTCCTGGATTGGAGGAACATATGGCTGTATCTGATTTTAGCAGTGCCCAAAAACCGCACGTCTACGA
>DASUBD010000487.1:0-5817 GCA_035763445.1 Candidatus Angelobacter sp. | reverse complement strand
CAATCGCGGCGGTCTGGTCAGGCTTATCGAAAAGGTGTATAAGCTGGTTCTTCATCTTTTCTGCTAATGCCTGGGGGTGGCCATGAGCATGAGGCGTTTCACTCTGATCGCTGTGATTGCTGCGACGGCGGTTACCGTTGGCGCGCGGGACCGATGGTCAAGCAGACCCTGGCAGAAATGGTCCGTTGATGATTGCAAAGCCATGCTCCAAGATTCGCCCTGGGCGCATACGTGGTCCACGTCGACCGAGGAGTTCCCCACAATGGGCCAATCCTCCGAAGGCACTGCCCGTGAGCAGGAGCCCGTGGTTTACTACTACGTTCAGCTCCGCTCGGCGCTCCCGGTGCGTGAGGCCGTGGCCCGCGAACTCGAGATCGTCAATAAATATGACAAGATGGATGCCGCCAAGCAGAAGATCATCAACACTTCTGTCTCGAGCTATCTATCTCGAAACTACGACGATTCGGTCGTTATTCACATGGAGTACGGGTCAAATGTCGAAATCTACCAGCGAGACTTGATGCGGGCTTGGCAGTCAATACCCCGCGGCACGATTCCCCTAAATACTTACCTGATTACGAACAACGGACAGAAGGTCACACCCGAGCGGATGGAGGTGGCTTCTGGAGCGGAGACAGCCGTTGAGTTCATTTTTCCTCGGCTCGTCAATCGTAAGCCCTTGATTTCTCAGCTTGATAAGTCATTTGCGTTCCAGTTTGTGAGTCCCGCAACCGGCCCATTTGCCGCGCAGCGCGCCTACATCGAGTACCACCCGTCGAAGATGATGTTCGCTGGGCAATTCTCCTACTGATATTCAAAGCCGAACGTCCGGAATATCCAATATTCCATATAAGAATACTATTAATCAAAGATAATGAGGCCCAATCGGGTAGTTCCGCAGCTCAGAATCTCTATTTAACTTCCATACTTTCTGAATATTAGAATCCAGTAATCTGACATACGTAGTTCGGTATGTGATGTGCATCACAGAATGCCCAGTGTTTTGGTAAATGCGCTGTCGCTCCGGCGCGGCAGAGGCCCGTTTTGCCAAGGAATTAAAATACTTCTGTATCAGCGACAAGAATAGTCATCCTCTTGTGGAGGGGAAGATGAAGCGATTTTACGCCGTTTTTGCGGTTGTGTTTGCATTGGCATTGGTTTTCTTCGTGGCGGGAGCGGTTTTCGCTCAAGTCAGCCCAACAGGAACGCTGGTCGGCACGGTTACTGATCCATCGGGCGCTATCGTCCCAGGTGCCACGGTCACGACTACAGGAGCGGACACCGGCACGACCGTTAAAGCCACTTCGGGTCCTGATGGCCGCTTCGTTATGGCTTCAATGGCACCGGGCGTCTACACCGTAACGGTAACGAAAGACGGCTTTAAGACCGGAGTATTTACCGGCGTGAAAATCACCGTGGGTTTGACATACGAACTGAAGGCAAGGCTCGAAGTCGGCGGCGCTTCGACCACCGTTACAGTTGAATCCGGCGCACAGGTCCTGCACACCGCCACCGCGAGCATCTCCTCCACAGTGCAGGGTCCCGAGATCACCCAGCTGCCGTTCACTTCCCGCGATACCATTAATTTAGCCATTCTCGACCCCGGAGCCCAGACAGCCGGGACTCCTCGCAATACGTCTTTCGACGGTTTGCCGAAGGGCTCAATCAACATCACGGAAGATGGCATCAACGTTCAGGATAACCTGCTCAAGTCCAGTGACGGCTTTTTTTCAATTATCGCCAACAAAGTGGACGACATATCGGAATTCAGCATCAGCACTGCGGCGAACAGCGCGTCGCAAACAGGTGAGGGCGCGGTCCAAATCAGCATGGTTAGCAAGCAAGGCTCGAATGAGTTCCATGGCGGAGTATGGGAGTACTTCCGCAATACAGCTCTAAACTCCAACTATTATTTTAATAACGAAAACATCTCAAAGGATGCAGCAGGAAACTTCGTTGGCCAGCCGCGGCAAGTGATTAAATCAAATCAATTTGGATTTAAGGTTGGCGGGCCAATCCTCAAAAACAGGCTGTTCTTTTTCGGCGACCTAGACATGTACAGGTTCCCGCACTCGGTTACAAGACAGCCCACTGTGCCTACTACGCAAACTGCGAATGGCGTGATGGCATACACGGCTACCACTGCGCCAACGGGGACGCTTCCTTCCTGGATCACGTGTTCAGGAGTGAACTGCACGGCAGATTTGCTGGCCATGGCCAGCGCGAATGGCCAGAACTCGACTCCTGACTCACTTTCTCAATCACTGTTTGCGGCCATGGCTTCCGCAGCAACTGCTCCCGGTGTCGCTCTGTCGACTGCACCCTCGCCTTATCTGAATCGCATCTCTTTCCTGAATAGCGGCGTCGACAATCGGTATTTTCCCGACGTCCGCTTCGATTACGATCTCAACAAGAGCAATTCGCTGGAATTCGCATACCATTATGCTCACTTCACTTCTAGTCCGGATTTCCTAAATAGCTTTGACGCTACTTTGCCGGTGGCCCCCTTCAGCAGCATAGTGGGCGGCCAAATTTCGAATCGAAATCTGTTTGTAGGAGCATGGCGCTCGACCATCGGAAACAATAAGAGCAATGAATTGCGCTTCGGTATACAGAGCGCACCGGTCAGTTTCTTCCCTAACCTGAGCCTAAATGGCTACCCGTCTGCTGCGACGAACCTGGGTAATATTCACATTCGGCCGCGATTTGCCAACGGCAACAGCGTAATCGTTACCGAGCCCTTCCATTCATTCTCAACTCAAGGCCGAAATACAGCCTTGGGTCAGTTGATCGAGAACTTTGGCTGGACCAAGGGCAATCATTTCTTGAACTTTGGAATGACTGCCACGGATTTGCGGTTTAACGATTTCTTCGCGAGTGGCCTGGTTGGAACCGTGAACTTGGGTATCGACAATACAAATGATCCTGCGGCGAATATGTTCAGCGGTTCGAATCTTCCAGGCATGTCTGTTAGTGACATAGCCGCTGCGGAGCAAATCTATGCGGACGTCACCGGTGACGTCCTAAATTATGCTGCCAACCTCAATCTGAATCACAAGACCCAGCAGTTTCAGGGCGGCTTGCCGCGGCTCGACAAGGTCAGCATGCTCGAAATGGGCTACTACGCTTCAGATAGCTGGCAGGTTCGTCCAGGCTTGACTTTTAACTACGGGCTGCGCTGGGAATATCAGGGCGTGCCGCACGATGCGCTCAACCAATACTTCAATCTGGCTGGTGGGTACGCAGGTGCGTTCGGCGTTTCCGGCCTCAACAACCTCTTCAAGCCCGGTACCATGACAGGCACGGTTCCATCATACGTGTTGAACGGCTCGAAACAGTGGTACAACAAGTACTATAAATCCTTTGCTCCGACAGTAGGTCTCGCGTGGCAGCCGGGTTTCGAAAACAATCTCTACCGGCGGATATTCGGGGACGCAGGCAAGACGGTATTCCGCGCAGGCTACTCCATCAGCTTTGATCGCGACGGCCTGAATAATTTTCAGTCCTTGGCGCCTTCCAATGGAGGCTTCTTCGGCTCACAGTTCATGAGCTCCGGCAGCACAACCGGGCCGGGTGAGTTCGTTGCTGGTTCGATTCCGTTGAGCTCGCTTAACTTCCCCGATGTAGCACAGAGCCCAAGCTCTTTTACGTCCACTTTTGCTGTTGACCCGCTTTCTGGTACCAGCGTCAACGTTTACAATCCGAACCTTCATGCTCCCTATGTGCAGTCTTGGTCAGCGGGTCTTCAGCGTCAGATCGGTAGCAATATGGCGTTGGAAATCCGATACGTTGGCAACCATGGTGTGGGCCTATGGGAACAGGCGGACCTGAACGAGACCAACATCTTTGAGAACGGCTTTCTGACGGAGTTCAAAAACGCAGCGAGCAATCTGGCCATCTGCCAGGCGGCAAGTTGCACGACTGGTTTTGCCGACGCGGGACTGACCGGACAGGTGCCCCTGCCTATCTTGCAGACGGCATTCACAGGCTCACAAGCAGTCAGCTCCAGCAGTCCTTTCTTCCACAATGCGACGTTTGAGCGCGATCTAACCCTTGGCTTGGCGGGCAGCTTTGCCAATACTCTGGCCAAGAGTTCCAGCTTACAGTTCATTTGCAATCTGGCTGGCTCCCAGAATTTCCCAGCCGGAGAATGCCCGGCCAGCGCTCCTGTGAGTGGTGCCTATCCGGCGAACTTCTTTATTACGAGCCCTCAAGCGACGGGCGGATCATTCGTAATCTATAATGGTGGCCAGTCAACCTATAACGCCTTGCAGATGGTTTTGCGTCGGCGGATGGCTTCCGGGCTGCAATTTGATGCAAGCTATACATTCAGCAAAGCCCTGAGTGACCAGTACGCGAACAGCTCCGTGAGCTTCTATCAATTCCGCACACTGCGCAATCCCAACCTCGACAAGGGTCCGGCTCCCTTCGACCTTCGTCATTCTTTCAAGATGGAATCGCTGTGGAACCTGCCGTTTGGCCCAGGCCACCGGCTCACCACGGGCAATGGTTTTGTCAACCGGGTCATTGGTGGATGGGCGTTCAATACCATTAACCGTTGGCAGACCGGGCGCGTGGACCTATTGACCGGCGGTTTGGGCGGCACATTCAACGGTAACGATGGTGGCGTGAACATCACCGGTATGAGCATGAGCCAGGTCCAAAACCAATTGCATCTGATAAAGACACCTGGCGACGTGCCAAACGGGATTGCGGGACAGGTGTTCTATTTCCCGGCCAGCTTGTTAAGCACGCCGTTAGCGAGCGGCGGAGGGCCTGCTAACCCTGCAGTTTTCCAGTCATGCAGCACACCGGGTGCGTTCTGCGGACGGCCGTTCATCTATGGACCCGGGTTCTTTGAAGCCGACTGGAGCTTAGTGAAAGACACCAAAATCACTGAGAAGACCTCTTTTGAGTTGCGATTCAATGCTTTGAATATCTTCAACAACCAAAACTTTTATTACGGTGGATCCAGCGTGACGGCGTCGAGCATTGCGACGACTACCCCGATCACGTCGACATCCTTTGGCCGGATATTCAACGCGTTTCAAGATTCCGGCGCCGATGATTTCGGTGGCCGTATTCTGGAAATCGTCGGTCGAATCAACTTCTAGCCGAAGCAGCAACTTCACAAAAAGGGGCCGGCGAAAGCTGGCCCCTTTTGTTTTCCCGCGAGACGACATTCCTCGACTCACTTGGCATGTGGAGCCCTTCTTGTCGTTAGTTTTCATGCCTCTTAAGCTGTCAGACGCGAGAAGCTGGCGTACTCGCTGACATGGCCAATGGCGGCGAAGCACTGCGCCAGCAGTGCCGGGCCACTCGGTGGGGCCGTCACAGTCATCCGTCCATACAGGTAACACGACTGAAGTACTACGATCTCCTGTGCTGGGCGTACTAGGCGTTTGCCCGGCGTGTACCATAGCCTCTGAGGGCCGGCCCTGTTGAAATGACGCTAGAGGCATAAGGGCATGGTCCTGGCGATGGCAGTCCTGCTGTTCCAGTTTCCCGCTGCGGTAGCGCCTGCAAGCGCGTTCAACGGCCCAACTAATGCCACTACAGCGACGCCAGCGACAGCGCCTGTAAATTCAAATTCCCGGTCACTCGCTGCAACCGGGACGGCTTTCGCAGGGGCGTTGCCTTCAGAGGGTCCTCTTGGCCCCCGCCAGCTAGCAATATCGTTTTCGGCAGCATCGTCTCCCAATCCCAAGGCACACGCTGCGGCTGCTGCACCTGCTGATGCCTCACGCGCGGCAGTCATTCGACCCGCCTCTACCAAGTCGGACGATGCCCCCGTCGCGCAGCCAATCATTCATTCTT
>DASUBD010000486.1:0-6640 GCA_035763445.1 Candidatus Angelobacter sp. | reverse complement strand
CGAGCAGTGCCTCTCTGGCCCGCAAGCCGACCCGTCTGCATTGCGAGCGTGCAGTTGCTGATAGGCACTGCTCATTCGTGCTGCTGTTTTCAATTGTGAATAATCACCACCGGATCATTCTGTCCTTTTTCCCCGATCACGTCATATTTGTATTCGCCGATCTCCGCATCTTTGCGTAGCGTTGCAGTGGGAGAATTCCCGTGTGCGGGGACATGGAAGACTTTATCCTGGAACGGCGATCCTTTACTCGACCTGAATGCCACAGTAGATTCTTTCCCATTCATTGGCACCCATTCAACGGCATCTCCGGCGCCGCGACTGAGATGAATCTCGTTCTCGTCCACGTGACCGTGATCGTCTGTGATACCGACCTTCTTCACGGTAGCGGCAGTGATCGGGCCGGGACTTGGCTGCAAATTGCTGCTCATAATTGACTCCTTCTCTTTGGGATTACCTGCGTCACTTACTTTGGGTTTGCCTGACCATCCTTCTGTATTCCGGATAAGCAGAGAACCGCTGCCACGCGGGATTATTGCTGATTTCGCTGGCCGACAAGCCCGCCCGGAGTGCTCGCTGCAAATCCGCCAGCGCCTGCCCATCGTCATGCAATTGGGCGAGCGCAAGCGCTGAGCGGTGCCAGGCCTGTGGGTTCTCCGCCGAGAGTTTCAACCCAGCCTTCCTGTATTGCAGCGCTTTCTCCCGTTCACCCATCATGGCTGAGTACAGAGCCGCGTCCATGCGAACGGCGCCATCACGCGGGTTCACCTTCAACCGTTCTTCAGCCAGGTCCAAGGCTCGCGCGTAGTTTCTGCGGCTCTCGTTCTGACTTCCTTCGATCTGGGCATAAGCCTCAGCCAGGTTACCGAAAATTTCATACTCATTGGGGCTCAACTCCGCGGCCTGCGCATAGGTGCGAGCGGCATCCTGATATTTGCGAAGATAAAAATAAGCAACTCCCAGATTGCTCAGTGCCGCTGCGGTGGGTTGAATTGCGATCGATTTTTCGAGTGCCTCGCTCGCGTTAGAGTAGTTGCCCTGAACGACATAGACGGCCCCGAGATTGCTGTAACCGCTGATACTGTCTGGAGCGAGTTTCACGACTTGTGTGAAGGCAGAGACAGCTTCATCGTATCGCCCAAGGCTGGCATAAAAGCTTCCTAACCGCTTATAACCCGGCCACTGTTGCGGATGGAGCGCAATGTCTCTTTTCAAAATGGATTCAGCATCTGCCGATCGGTTAAGCTGCTCATAGGCCATCGATAGCTGGCGATAACATTCATCGCAAACATTGTCGAGTTTGAGAGAACTCTCCAGATGAAGCGCTGCCTCTTCATATCTTCCTGTCGCATTAAAAAGCATTCCCATGCAGAGGTGAGCGCCTGGATTCCGGCCACCCAGTTGCGCGGCTCGCGCGCATGCTCCGTTCGCTTTGCTCACCAGCTCCGGTCTGTGCTCCAGAACATACGTCAGAATGTAAGCCTGTCCGAGCCCAGCATGCGCGAGACCGAAACTGCTGTCATTGTCGGTGCTTTGCTGGAACTCCGCGATTGCATTGCGCAAGTTTTCCTTGCGGTCATATCCCTGCAGGTATCCTCGTCCGCGCAGATAATGGTCGTAAGCGGCAGAGTTTGTGGTCTCATGCGATGCCATGCGATCGCGATCATCCTTGCCCAGCTCAATATCCAGGCTGCTGAGCACTTCACTGATAACTCGGTCCTGGAAGGAGAACGGATTGGACGCGTCCGCGGTAATCACCCCCGAATGTGTCTGGTGCAGCGACCGAGTATCCACCAGAGTGTAGATCACGCGAATCGTGCCGCCTGAGCGTTGCAGGCTTCCGTTCAAAACCATGGTGGCGCCCAGCATGGTTCGGGCCCGGCGCGCGTCCAACACCTTCTGCGCGCGCACTTCGAAGCCAGGAACAACCTGCAACTGATAGCGGTCAGAAATCTCACCCAGTTTGGCGGAGAGCGTATCGGTCAGACCATTAGCGAAGGCGCGGCTGCTTGCGTCAGAGGCATCCGATGGCAGAAAAGGAAGTACCACCAGTTGCCGGCTTGCCGTCTCTGCTGGTTCAGAGGACCGTCCAATCGAAATGCGCCATGCGAACACTGCGACCAGAATGGCTGCCAGAACAAGCACCGTCATTGCTGGAATCATGTCGCGCAACGACAAGCGTTTGCTGGAACCAGCGGGCACCGTCGCCGGCACTTGCCCCACACGAATAGCATTGAGATCAGTGAGCGCATCGGTGCAGGTCTTGTAGCGCTGTTCTGGATCAGGAGCCAGCATGCGCCCAAGCAACACATCAAGGCCAGCGGGCAGCGCGCGGTGAATCCGGCCAGTATTTAAATCCCGGCGAAAAGGATGCTCCCCCGTCAAGGCTTCATGGAGCAATACTCCCAGGGAAAAGATGTCAGCGCGTTGATCGGGCGAACATCCCAGCAATACCTCAGGAGCCACGTACCCGGGTGTTCCACCCGAGGTCACGGCACTGAGTGTGGTGCTCGAATCGGGTGTTTCGAGTTTTCGGGCGAAGCCGAAGTCCAGTATTTTGACGGTCCCGGACGGCGTAATCATCAGGTTGTCCGGCTTGAGATCACAATGGAGAATGCCTTGCTCGTGCGCAGCTGCCAGGCCAGAGAGGCACTGCCCTGCGATACTAAAAAATTCCTTCACGCTGAGGTGTTGACCGATTCTCTGGCGGAGTGTCTGGCCCTGCACGTACTCCATGACCACAAACACACCCTGATCCTGGACCAGAACGTCGTAGATTCGGGCTATGTGCTCGTCGTTCAGCTGGGAAGCGCGCTGGGCCTCTTTAAGGAGCCGTTCGCGGAAGATTGGGTCCTGGCTGTACTCGCGCCGGATCACCTTAATTGCTACGTCGCGCTTGAGCAGAGTGTCTTCTCCGAGAAACACTTCGCCCATTCCGCCTCGGCCAAGTTGTGTTTTGATCAAAAATCGATCGACACGGCTGCCCGCGAGATCATGGATCGAGATGCCTGGATTTGCCAAGCCGCCCCCACGAAACAAAGAGGAAAAACAGTATTAGCCGCGAAGAACAAAGCAGTGCGGGCCGGTCGCACGAAAAAACGTATTAAGCCGGGGCATTGATTGCGTCCCGGGGTTTGCGCGGTGATAACCGGAGCTAATTCGGCGCTGAGCACAACAATCGTGACGAAAGTATCGCCAACAAAGGAACTGGCTTCCGGGAGTTCCTGTTGAGGAGCATTATAACGCCACTGATGAAGCAACGACGGAGCCGGCCCTTCCGTTACAACTTTTTCCAGTGCTCATGGAATGCCCGGTTGCCGGACGGAGGTGAATCCGAATGCTCTCAGGCTATAATCGGGAGATCCCCATGAAAGCCTACGTCACAGTCATGCTGAAGACCACAGTCCTGGATCCTCAGGGCAAAACCATTCAGGGCGCACTCAAGAAGATGGGGTATAAGGGCGTCAACGCCGTACGCCAGGGCAAGTTTTTTGAGATTGCTTTGGACGGCGGCCTGGATAAGTCTGCGGCCAAAGCTGAGGTGGAACGGATCGCCAAAGAAGTCCTCACCAATCCGGTGATTGAAGAGTTCAGTTACAGGATTGAGGAATAAACGCGTCGCCGTGATCGCACGTAATCGCCCGTCACCGCGCGGTGATCTGAAAACCAGTGCCGGGCCAGCCTGGGTTTTGAACAGGACAAAACAACTTCAAACCTAAGTGGTTTAGAATAAAACGAATCCCCCGAAACAGCGGCATCGTGCAAATCTTTGCACGGCGCTCGCGCCGATATGTCAGGGCGCTTTGGGAAGAAGCAGATTTTATGTGTGGAATTGTTGGCTATGTCGGAAAAAAACGAGTTGTGCCCGTCATTATCGAAGGCCTGAAAAAGCTGGAGTACCGCGGCTATGATTCCGCAGGCATCGCAGTGGCCGGCAATGGATCAGGCGCTGAGCTGCAGGTGCGCCGTGCCGAAGGCAAATTGCGCAACCTGGAAGAGGTCATCCGGCTCAAGCCTCTGGACGGCACTTATGGCATTGGGCATACGCGGTGGGCCACGCATGGCCGTCCCACGGAAGAGAACGCTCATCCGCATCGCGACTGCACTGGAAAAATTGTGGTCGTGCACAATGGGATTATTGAGAACTATCTCTCCCTGAAGAAGAAGCTGATTGAGGAAGGCCACAAATTTTCCACGGAAACTGACACGGAAGTCATCGCGCACCTGGTTGAGAAGGCATTTTTCAATCCATCCAATGGACATCATCCCACCCTGGAAGAGGCGGTGCGCAAAACCGTCCAGCAACTCACGGGCGTTTTCGCTCTGGGCGTAATCGCGGCGACCGAACCGAACAAAATTGTGGCGGCGCGCAATGGCCCCCCGGCAGTTATCGGTCTGGGTAAAGACGAATACTTCGTGGCATCAGATGTGCCCGCCATTCTGTATCACACACGCGATCTTTTCTTTCTGCATGATGGCGATCTGGCGGTTGTAACCCCGGAAGGCGTGCAAGTCACGGATTTTAGCGGCAAGCCCGTGGTGCGGGAGATTCAGCACGTCACCTGGGACCCCATCATGGCGGAAAAGGGCGGCTTCAAGCATTTCATGTTGAAGGAGATCTTTGAGCAGCCCCGCGCGGTTCGCGAGACGGCACTGGGACGCGTCTCTCTGGACACCGGCCAGGTTTTTCTGGATGAGATGGAGATCACAGAAGACGAGTTTCGGAGGATGACCAAGCTCAACATCGCCGCCTGTGGCACAAGCTGGCATGCGGGACTGGCAGGCAAATTTTTGATCGAGCGCCTGGCTCGCGTTCCGGTTGACGTGGATTATGCCAGCGAATACCGGTATCGTGATCCCATCGTCTCAGCCGACGACGTCACCCTGCTTATCACGCAATCGGGGGAAACGGCCGATACTATTGCAGCTCAAAGAGAAGCCAAGCATAAGAAATCGAAAACTCTGGCCATCTGCAACGTAGTGGGATCAATGATTGCCAGGGAATCTTCAGGTACTGTTTATACGCACGCAGGACCCGAAATTGGAGTGGCGTCCACCAAGGCATTCACCGCGCAGCTTACGGCGCTGGTTCTGCTCGCCCTGCATCTGGCGGAGGTTCGCGGAACCATCACAAAAGAGCAGGGCAAAAAGTTAATCGCAGAGTTGCTTAAGATTCCCGGCAAACTTGAGACGGTGTTGGGACAGGATGAAGCAATTGAGGAGTTGGCCAAGCGGTATTCGAAATCTCAGGATTTTCTGTTTCTTGGACGCGGCATCCATTATCCCATCGCGCTGGAAGGGGCCCTTAAGCTTAAAGAGATCTCCTACATTCATGCCGAGGGGTATCCCGCCGGAGAGATGAAGCACGGCCCCAACGCGCTAATCGATGAAAACCTTCCGGTCGTCATCATCGCCACCAGGGATTCGGGCGATCCAAATTCGGTATTGCGTTACGAAAAGACCCTGTCGAACGTCAAAGAGGTAAAGGCGCGGGAAGGTCAGGTGATCGCCATCGCTACCGACGGGGACGGGGAAATCAAGGAATCAGTGGACCATGTGATCTATGTGCCGGAAGCGCCGGAACTGCTTCTTCCGATATTGGAGATTGTCCCGCTCCAGTTACTGGCATACCACATTGCTGTTCGACGGGGGTGCGATGTGGACCAGCCCCGCAATCTGGCGAAGTCAGTCACGGTAGAGTAAGTCCCCCGGCCCGTCCTGCATCTGCATAGATGCAGGTGCATATACCTGAATGAAGGAAAACTTTACCTTTTCCCGGATTCATCTATATGTTTTAGGAGCTAAAATCGAGCCATGCACAAGGACGGCGTGAAACTCGAATCTTTCTGGACCCGCCGCTCCGGCCTGCTTACCGCAGTCATTGTAGTGGTGGTTTTTGCCGTTAATCTGCTGCAGGACATCTTTCTTTCTTCTGAAGGTTTCTCGCGCTGGGGCATTGTCATATTCAGCGATATCATTACCGGCGCTGTTGCCGGCGCTCTTTTTTACCAGTTTGTCAAGAATGAGAAAAACCGGCGCGAGTTGATCAGGGAGCGCATGCATACCATTGCTGAGTTGAACCATCACATCCGCAATGCCTTGCAGGTCATTAAATTCTGGGGAGCGCAGCACCAGAATTGCGCTCTGGACGAAATGCAGGTTCGGTTGATGAGGGATTCCGTTGACCGCATTGAATGGGCATTGCGAGAAGTATTGCCGAAATATCCAACGCCTTCCGGCACGGTGGGTCCGCCATCTGGTCAGCAGGTGACCGGCGTTGCGCCGGAACTGGGAAACAGGCCACGGCCTGCGGCCGAACACGAAGAACCACGACCTGCCGCCGAGCACGAGGAAGAAGAGCAGAAGACGAATCTGCACTGAACTGGAACTGCTCCAAGCTGCCTGCAAATCCCATCTAAATCGATAAATGCCCTACTTCGTCAGCGGTGAAAAACACATTCAGCTTGTGCACTACGCTTCAGTAAAGATTGGCGCGCGTCCGGCGATCCTCCTGGTACACGGGTCAGGGGGACCATTGCGGGGGATCGATCCATTCGCGCGTCAAGCCGCAGGAATGGGCGTACATGTTTTTGTGGTGCATTATTTTGACCGCACCGGGCACACCTGGGCCTCCCCTTCCACC
>DASUBD010000485.1:0-6585 GCA_035763445.1 Candidatus Angelobacter sp. | reverse complement strand
GCAGGTTTGTGCTCACGCAGCAGGCCGTCCAGCACTTTGAAGGGATTGCCTTGAATCTGCTGGCGCTTGTTGCCTTTTTCCAGGGTGATCTGGTTTCCGCGAGCGCGCAGCACCATATAAGGACGCACGCCGAGAAAAGTGTAGCGACCTACTTTCTCGCCACCCTCTACGGATTCGAGCAGGACGGCCTTGGGCGCGCGCTTTTCATCGGCGGCAATGCTCAGAAACGCGGAGACCGGGGTACGCAGGTCGGCGGCTACTGTTTTGGCCACCGGAACCAGAGTGGCGTCTTTAGCCAACGCGGCAAATTGCTTGTAATCAGGCCAGAGCATGGGAATCTATCTTAATTGATTGAGCAAGAGGTGTCCGGAAGTACACGTACTCTCAGGCTGAAACGAAGTGCCCTCTCTGGTCACTTAGACATCAGGAACCCGTGGCCTGTCCTCTGGTTTTGGACTATACTTGGCCAACTTCAAGGAAACGCACTCCCCCTGAGAAGTTCGGCGGCGCAGAGTCTTAAGGCATCGGGTCCAAGGCTCGTGGGTTTGTGATGTGCCCTGAAGGTGAATGTGATGCTGATTAGGTTTTGGGGTGTTCGCGGCTCCACGCCCACCCCGCAATCAGAAAACCTGCGCTACGGAGGCAATACCTCCTGCGTGGAGGTGCGCCTCAACGATCACATTTACATCTTTGATTGCGGCACCGGCTTCCGCAACCTGGGCAAGCAGATGCAGCAGGAAAGCAATGGAAAGCCTCTCTCGGCACACATCTTTCTTTCTCATTTTCACTGGGACCACATTCAGGGCATCCCGTTTTTCGCGCCTCTCTATAACAACCACGGCAGCTCGTTCATCTTTCACTCCTCAAATCGCACGCGCGGCTTGCAGCACGCGGTTGAAGAGCAGATGTCTGACCCGTATTTCCCGGTGAACATGAATGAGATGGCGGCGCACCGGCAGTTTTTCAACATAGAAGAAGGCCGGCTGGAGTTTGACGATTGCGTGGTGCATTCCATGTGGCTCAATCATCCCCAGGGCTGCCTTGGCTTCCGCCTGGAATCAAAGGATGGCGTCCTGGTTTACGCCACAGATAATGAGCCCGGCGATCCTGTGTTCGATAAGAGCGTGCGCAAGCTGGCCGAAGGCGCCGATGTGCTGATCTACGATGCGCAGTATCTGCCGGAAGAATACGCCGCCCGTAAACGCGGCTGGGGACACAGCCACTGGCGAGAAGCCGTGAACGTGGTCATGGAAAGCGGCGCAAAGGAGCTGGTGCTCTTCCATCATGATCCGGACCACACGGACGAATGCATTGATTCCGTCGTTACCAAGGCCCGCGAATACTATCCCCAGGTGAGGGCCGCATCAGAGGGCATGGAGATTCTCCTCTAAACTGACAGGCTTGTGATGGAAAGTCCTCTCTAACAGCTTTTGGGTTTTGTCAGCGCGCGATTTCGCATTCAAGCCAATTTCTTTTCCCTCAGCCGTTTCCTGGTGCGTGCGCCTGCCTTGAGCCTGGACCGTTCACGGTAGCGAACGTAAGGTCCGTTGCAATCGCCAGTTGCCGCTGCGGGCAGCACACGATCCTGCGAAGGCTCTTTTTCCAGCCACATCAATATCGTGAGCGCCAGCTTGTCCTGCACCGAATGCAATTTTTCTTTCAGTCTTGTGACAATCTTCCGAACGTCCATTGAAACCACCTCAATAGCTTCCCGTGGGCGAGAAGTCGCCCTTTTATTGTTGTTGAGTTTCTCCGCCTGCCTCTTGGAAAAGAACTACGTTGTGATAGCTAAGCCGGGGAAAAGCAGAGCGCCAGAGTTACGCTGCAGGTGGTGGGCGTCGGCTCATGTGAAAGGAAAGCGGCTCCTGGAATGGACGGCCTAACGCTGAAAGGATGCTGCCGTCTGCCCAGGTACTGCTTTGGGCAGAGAAGGCAACTAGCAATCCTGTCCCTGGCAGTGCAAACAGCGCGACAGAGGGAACCCAGTGTTTGGGATTCGAGCTCTCGGCCACAACAGCTCCGCCGTTGAGGTCGTCCGTCATTGAAACCATCGGGAAGAGCATGAAGGCGATCAGGCACACAAGAGAAATCGCGACTGCAAGCCGGCGCGCTCTCGAATGAAACGCAGATCTTCCCTGAAAGGTACACATAACTACCAGCGCCAGGGAGAGAACTAACCACGCGATATTGAGTGCGACTTCCATCTGTTCCCAAAGAGCTTCCGAATAACCTCTTCCAATGGGTGCTACTTGCTTGCGAAGGGATTAAGGTTGCAGCTCTAGTAATCTTTTACTAATTTTGAACCCCACGATGTACCGATAGTTGTTTGAAAATGAGCGTTGTAAGCTCGATTTCCCCAAACGGTTCAGACATCAAGAAGTGATGTTCCTGGGAGGAGTTTGTCCGAAATTTCGGGCTGCCGGATGAGTTTGCTCCAGCAGCCCGTTTGCTGTTTCAGCGGGTTATTTGGGGTTGATGGTTACAGTAAACGAATTGTTTGCAGCGTTCGCATCCGTCCTGGTAAAGCTGGCGACTCCGGTATCGGCAACGGAACTGATCGTGTTTCTTTTCAAAAAGGCTGGCTGACTCGCACACACTGTCATTGCTGTCAGTATCTGCACAAATTGACATGTCCTAACCTACTGAGTCAGGGGCCGTGCGCACACGCGAGACGCGAACGCTCGCTTTCGTCGCACGCTGTGGTCGAAAGTTCAGACAAATCTTTCCAGAGTGAAGAGGAACCACCAATGAGTGCAACTCTTGTTGAAAGAATGGAAGCGCCAGTACGTCCATTGACCTGGCATAAGTATCCCGCCGTGTATGAGATCAATACTTGGGTGTGGCTTACTGACCTCGGCCAGAAATATAAAACGAGAATCGACTTATCGTCCGTACCGCCGGCAGAATGGGATGCGATCGCCAAATTTGGGTTCGACTCCGTCTGGTTTATGGGCGTTTGGGAGCGAAGTCCTGCCGGCATGGCCATCGCCAATCAAAACAAGAACCTGGTGGATGATTTCAGGCGGGCAGTTCCCGACTTTCGCTCCGAAGATAATGTTGGATCACCATACTGTGTAAGGCGCTATGTGGTCGATCAGCACCTTGGGGGTCGCGAAGGTGTGGTGATTGCGCGGCGAGAGCTTTCGAAACGCGGTATGAGCTTGATTCTGGATTTCGTACCCAATCATGTTGCGCCGGATCATCCATGGGTTGAGGAACATCCTGAATACTTTATCCGGGGCAAAGCTGCCGACCTCAAGAATGATCCCTCATCTTTTGTAGACGTGCGTGGAACAATCTACGCCTGTGGACGAGACCCATACTTCCCCGCCTGGCCAGACGTCCTGCAATTGAACGCCTTCGAGGCAGGTCTCCGGCAGGCTGTGGTTGAAACCATTTCCGACATCGCCGAGCAATGTGATGGCATTCGCTGTGACATGGCGATGCTGTTCCTGAATGCAATATTCGAACGGACCTGGGGCGGCCGTGCGGGGCGGCGTCCGGCCACGGAATATTGGCAGGACGTGATCTCTGCCATCAAGAGAAGGCATTCCGGATTTCTTTTCATCGCGGAAGCCTATTGGGACCTGGAATGGGAACTGCAGCAGAAGGGTTTTGACTTTTGCTACGACAAAAGACTCTACGATC
Organism: Candidatus Angelobacter sp.; assembly: GCA_035763445.1. Classification (GTDB taxonomy): domain Bacteria; phylum Acidobacteriota; class Terriglobia; order Terriglobales; family Acidobacteriaceae; genus Angelobacter. The sequence continues at coordinate 2,937 of DASUBD010000485.1, read as the reverse complement.
GCCTGGAGCACAGCAACGCAGAGAGCATTCGCCTGCACTTGTGTGCCGATCTTGCTTATCAGGGCAAGCTACTTCGATTCATTGAGAATCATGACGAACCAAGGGCAGCGGCATCGTTCCCATCTGCGAAGGCACGCGCTGCAGCCGTGACCATCGCCACTTTGCCGGGAATGAAGCTATTTCATGAAGGCGAGTTTGAAGGTCGCAGAGTAAGGCTGCCTGTATTTCTTGGAAGGCGGCCCGATGAACCTGTCGATGAAAATCTGCGCGGATTCTACAAGAAATTGCTGGAGGCGACCGGTCGCGAGGTCTTTCGGGAAGGCCAGTGGAGCCTGTGTCACAGAACGGGCTGGAGCGACAATGCGAGTTTTAAAAATCTCCTGGTCTGGAACTGGGTGTACAAGGACGAGCGGTATCTAATTGCGATCAATTTCAGCGATTCTCCCGTGCAAGCCAGGGTTCAGGTCAGCTGGCCCGAAGCCGGCGGCAGGAGATGGCAATTGGTGGATACATTCTCGTCTGCAGTTTACGAACGCGCCGGAGATGAAATGCTGTCTCCAGGACTCTATGTGGAACTGGCGCCTTGGAATTACCACTTGTTCCAGTGCCTGCCCAAAAAATAACAATGAATGCTTCTGAAAAAACAGGGGGAGACAAGGGGAGTTGAGAGGAAACGCGAATGATTGCTATGGCTCGATTCCACAAATTGACGCTCACTCTCGTTCTCGCGGCCGTAGTCACGCTTTCTGGTTGTCAGGGACTGGTGCCAAGGGATACCTCGAGCCTCCTTGTCCCACGATTCCAGCGATCAGAGATACTGGGCTTTGTGGCAGGTTTTGGCACCACCTTCGCGGCGCTTCCGGACTTGATCGGAATGCTCAGACGTCGCTCAAGCGCGGGAATGAACCCGCGCATGGTGGCTATTATGGCCATTTTCCAGATTGTCTGGGTGTATTACGGTCTCCTGATCTTGTCGCGACCAGTCATCGCCTGGAACTTAATCGCGGTGCTCACGAATTCTCTGAGCGTCGGCTCATATTTTTACTTTGTTCGCAAAGAGAGGGCAAAGGGCTTAGGAGCCGATTAACTTTCTTCAGCGTTTTTGCTCTCTAACATCAAGCCTTGATATCTCGCTCTCTCCTGCGTTGTGTCATCACGCGGAACCAGGCGTATGCATATCAGCACTGGCCGGTCGACGAGAACGGGTCTTCTGTCAGTTTTGCGAGTTTAGTCCAGCGTCGCATTGGGTTAAACTCTGCCGGAGTTCCCGATTCTTACCGTCAGGAATTGAAGTGAGGGCAAAGTGAAATTGTCCAGAATCATACTCGCAGAGATTTTTGCGTTAGTGATTTCAGTGCCTTTTGCAGCTCAAAACGCATCTACAGCGCAGCCTCAATCATCCTCTGGAGATTCAAAATCACCCTCGTCAAGGATCGGACTTTTTGTTAATCCCAAGAACAATCAGACTCCGGAACAGCAGGCAAATGACGAGAAGACCTGTTATGCCACAGCTCAACAGCAAACCGGAATCGATCCGTCCGCTCCTTCTGCTCCTCCAGCAGAAGCCGCAAAGACACAGGGCGGGGGTGCAAAAGGAGCAGCCAGAGGAGCCGCCGGCGGGGCCGCAATAGGCGGTATTACGGGTGACGCCGGAACGGGCGCCGCCGTTGGAGCTACCGCGGGGGCAGTGCGCGGAAGACGCCAGCAGAAGAAGGCGAACAAGCAAGCAGAGCAACAGGCAGCACAGCAGTCTCAAGCTCAGCAGAAACAACAGCTGGATACCTTCCGCCGGGCGTTTTCATCGTGTATTGACGCCAAGGGTTATTCGGTGAAATAGAAGTTCTGCCCCGAACCGTGATGGAGCATCTGGATCGCTGACTTACCAGAAAAGATTACGGGCTGCCGGATACCAAGGTTCGATATCCGGCAGCCCGTCTGGCTGCGCTCACAGCATTTACATCAATCATTTATTTAGCGTTCACACAGATGTAAACGTCAGGCCCGCCGGCATGGCGATGCTAAAGCTCAGTCCGTTAGCCGTCTGGTTTCCTGAGTTCTTGATCTGCCACGTCAACGTGTCAGCCGACCCCACAGCCGGACCGCCATTGCTTGCCGAACCAGTGACCTTAACATCGGTCGTGGTTTGTGGAGCAGAAATAGAGGTGGTGGCCAGGCTGTGTCATCTGCTGGCGTTGGATCAGCAATCGCGTTGCCGGCCGCGTCCTTCATTGAGACCCTGGCCGCGTTCATGGTCTGCGCAGTCAGCCGCAGCACCAGAGTCACGGTTACCCTTCCACTGCCTGCAATCGCGCCCAGGTACACCGCTCGTGGAACTACTTGTGAGCAGTATGCGAACCATGAAGGTAGTGCTTGTGCTGATCCTGTTCCGCAGCGTGCCGTGCCGCGGAACCGAATCAGCCACTTTGCTTTCTACAAGACAAGACTCGCGAAAACTAAAAATTGGTCACTTGGAATTTGGATTTCCCTGGGTCATTTGGGGCAATTCTTCTCTTGGACATTCAAGAAACAAATCGCGAACCTGAGGGAGAGACTTAAAGATGTAATAAAAACTCGCCGATGCAGCCGCATCACGCTACTGCACCGGTGTCTTTGATCGAAGAACTGTTGAGCGAAGAGCCAGTCTCTTGCTTCGGCTCCACTCCTGGACGCAGAGGCTGATGACAAGCGGCACACTGCGTAAGCATAGGAGCGAGTATTTCACGCAACTTGCGGCGCGCGCGTCGCAGACGGCTCATCGCGTTGGCCTGGGTGATACCTAGCGCGCATGCGGCCTCGGCGATGCCTGACTCGCCTCCACCCGCAAGTTCCCATACTTCACGATAGTTGTCTCGCAGGCTCGCAACCGCGTTGAGCAGCGCGGTGTGTAACTCCACCTCTTCTACTGACGCCAGCGGACCGGGCCGCGGGTCCGCAAGT
>DASUBD010000484.1:0-4553 GCA_035763445.1 Candidatus Angelobacter sp. | reverse complement strand
AGGAAGAGAACACCAGACCGATCATGGTGTTGAGTGCCTGGGGATCGCGCACTTCAACCCGTGTAGCCAGCAGTGAGCCATCTGATTGGACAGCTACATCAGCGTCCATAAATTCACCAGGCAGGAGTGAAGTTGCCCCGGTCACACCCTGATAAGCAGTGGCATCATCCAGCACGAGTTGCAAGGTAGGCCCACTTGGAGAGGGTGAAAAGGAGAACCCATTATCTACGCTGAGCGTAATGTTAGTGCTCCCCGCGCCCACGGCGCTGATCCTGCCGCTCAATCCAACGATCTTTCCGTTTTGCTCATTCGTCGGCTGAATGGCAATCTGAAACGGGACGGCTTTGAAAACCGGAGTAATGGAAAAGGAGTTTGAAACCCCATCGCACACGCAGCTGGCTGACCTCGATTCCTGCAAGTCAAGGGTGAGCCCCATGGCTTTCCCGGAGACCGTGATCGGTGCAGCCATCTCTACTGTCGCCTGCTGAGACCCCAGGATCGCTTGAAACATCTGAATGCCTACTCCGAGAGTGGGCGTGGCCGGTGTCAAGAACTCAAACAATCCATCTGAATAGGTAACACTCACAGCAGTGTAAACACCCTGCGGCACAGAGACAGTGGCCAATGGCGTTGCCCCGCCGTTCACATGGCTGAACTCGGCTTTCTGCGGCGTGTTGATCAATGCGACAGCTTTGCCCGTTTGATCGATTAGTGACACATTGCTGAGCGTCATCTCAAACCCGGTAAAACGCCCATTTGCCGTGCTCGTCATCTGCACTACCAGATTGGTGGTGCCTGTCACCACCGGGCGTGGCGGCTGCATGGATGAACCACAGCCGGCACCGAGAACCAAGGTTGCAAGAAGAACCAGTGAAAAAGCAAGTTTGCCCCCTAAACGGCAGATGGGAAAACGGGAATTCACGTTGTTCATCAAGCCTCCTCAAAGCCTGATCTTTTGGCCTCCGAAGATCGACGACCATCTACTCTGGATGCTTATTCTTGCATAGCTCACGCTGGAGACAAACTAGAGAATAGACAATTGTGTTAAGTATTGTTGTTATAGAGGAAGAGTTAGAAGTCTCTTATGTATTGGAAAGATTTATTTAGGGAAGGGCATGGTAAGGCAGAACATTGGTCTGCAAAAGGCTTTCAAAAATGCGTTTTACCGTGCGCGCGGACGAATAGCCGGCTCGATTGTGGTCCCATTGCCGTTATCAATCCATATGATGATCCCGAAAGTGCCTCTCAGATGCTGTTTGTTGACGACCCCCATGCCGGGCTTCTTAACACTCCAGTTTCAGACAAATCCCATGCCGCTCCGTTAAAATAAGCAGTCCCGCGTTCATCTTCATATGCCTTCAACCCGGAAATACGACGTGATCGTGATTGGCGGAGGGCACAACGGCCTGACCAACGCCGCATATCTGGCCCAAGCCGGCAAGAAGGTGCTGGTGCTTGAGCGCCGGCACGTGCTCGGCGGCGCCGCGGTGACGGAAGAGGTCTTCCCGGGATTCAAGTTTTCCGTGTGCTCGTATGTGGTTTCTCTGTTGCGGCCGGAGATCATACGCGACCTGGATCTTCCCCGCCATGGGCTCGAGATTCTGCCACTGGATGGAACGTTCACGCCGATGCCGAACGGCGATTATCTGTGGCGCGTGAATGACCACGGCAAGACTCGGCGCGAGATCGCTCGGCACTCCAAGCTGGATGCAGAAGCGTACGAAGAGTTCGGCAAGGCGATGCAGGCAATGTGCCGCTTCGTGAAGCCAATCCTGGGCATGGTACCGCCTGAACCCACTACGCTGAACCCACGCGAGCTGATGAAGCTGCTGTTTATCGGCAGACGCTTCCAGGGTCTCTCCAGCGACGACAAGTACAACCAGGTGCAGCTCATGACCATGAGCGCGGTCGATTTTCTCGACCAGTGGTTTGAGACAGATGTGCTCAAGGCGACCATGTCTGCCTCAGGGATTATTGGCACATTCCTGGGCGTGCGCTCTCCGGGAACGGCGTACGTGCTGCTGCACCATTACATGGGAGAGATCGACGGCGCATTCCGGTCATGGGGATTCGCACGCGGAGGAACTGGCGCAATCTCGAATGCCATTGCTGAGGCAGCACGGGAAGCGGGCGCTGAAATCCGCACTCAATCACCGATTGAAAAAATTATCGTAAAGGACGGCCGCGCTGCCGGTGTCGTGTTACAGAACGGCGAGGAAGTCTACGCCGACGTGATCTCGTCGAGCGTAGATCCGCGACTGACATTCCTCAAGTTCATTGAAGAGAAGCATCTGCCAGGCGCATTTCTGGAAGACGTACGGCGCTACAAGTTCCGCGGGTCGTCGGGCAAGGTCAACATCGCACTTGACGCCCTCCCTGACTTCAAATGCCTGCCCGGACCCGGATTGCATCTGCGTGGCGCGCTTTCCATTTCGCCCAGCGTGGAGTACATGGAGCGCGCTTATGATGACGCCAAGTACGGGAATTATTCGCGACGGCCGTATATCGACATGGTGATTCCGTCGCTCACGGATCCTTCCGTTGCGCCACCGGGCAAGCATGTGATGTCGTGCTTTGTGCAGTATGCGCCGTACAAGCTGCGACCCGGTCTCAACTGGGACGACGAACGTGAGGCTTTCGGCAACAATGTAATTGATACCATCGCCGAGTACGCGCCAAACTTGAAGAACATCATCATCAACAAGCAGGTGTTGACGCCGCTGGACCTGGAACGAGAGTTCGGACTGAGCGAAGGAAATATTTTTCAAGGCGAGCTCTCGCTCGAACAATTGTTCTTCCTGCGGCCTGTACCCGGCTATGCCCGGTTCCGTACACCGATCAAGGACCTTTATATGTGCGGTTCGGCCACGCATCCCGGCGGAGGCATCATGGGTGCACCGGGCCGGCTGGCAGCGCTGGAGATTCTGAAGGATGTTGGGTCGCCGTCAGCCCGCACGAAACCGGCGCAGGTCGGGAGCCGGAATGGCTGAGACCCGCGATGTAATCATCATTGGCGGAGGCCACAACGGACTGGTAACCGCGTTTTATCTGGCCAAAGCCGGCTTCAAACCTCTGGTATTGGAACGCCGGACCCAGACCGGCGGTGCAGCGATTACAGAGGAATTTCATCCAGGCTTTCGCTGTTCGACTCTTGCTCACTCATCCGGACCTCTGCTTCCCGAGATCTTGCGCGACATGCAGCTCGAACGGCACGGGCTGAAGCTGATCAATCCCGAAGTTGCCGTGACGGCACTCTCCCCGGATGGTCGCGCGCTGATGCTGTACAACGACGTGAAGCGCGCAGCGGAGGAGATCAGGAAGTTTTCGGCAAAAGACGCGGCGCGATATCCCGAGTTCCAGCAGGCTTTGGCGAAGATCGGCGGCGTGATTGGCCAGGCGCTACGCTTGCCGCCTCCGGACATTGATGATCCCAGCCGCAGCGATCTGTGGGGCATGCTCACCACGGGACGTGCCTTGCGCAAGCTGGGCAAGAAAGACATGTATCGCGTGCTGCGCTGGGGACCCATGGCTGTTGCGGACCTGGTAGCAGAGTTTTTTGAAACCGAGCTTCTGCGCGCGACGGTTGCAGCCCGTGGAATCTTCGGTACTGCATTGGGGCCGTGGTCCGCAGGAAGCAGCCTGGTGCTACTGATACGCGCTGCGGGAGATGCTCATCCAGCAGGATCAGCCGGCTTTGCAGCAGGCGGGATCGGCGCGATCACACAGGCCATGACTGAAGCCGCGAAGGCAGCAGGAGCGGAGGTTCGCACGGACGCGGAAGTCCGTGAGGTCAAAGTAAAGGACGGAGCGGCAACTGGTGTACTGCTGGGAAACGGAGAAGAAATCAGCGCGAAGGCAGTGATTTCCAACGCCGATCCGCGGCGCACGCTGCTTAACCTGGTTGACCTGATTCACCTTACGCCGGATTTTGTGCTGAAGCTCCAGCATTACCGCATGCCGGGAACCGTGGCCAAGATGAATCTGGCACTCTCCGGACTGCCCAAATTCACGGCCCTGAACGGGAACCAGGAGGCTCTTCGCGGACGCATCCACCTTGGGCCGGAAATCGATTATCTGGAACGCGCCTTCGATGAATCAAAGTACGGTGGATTTTCGCAACATCCTTATCTTGAAGTGGCGATTCCCTCTTTGACGGACCCCACGCTTGCCCCGGCGGGCAAGCACGTGATGTCCATTTATGTGCAGTACGCGCCGTTCAAGTTGAAATCCGGAGATTGGGACACACAGCGGGATGCTCTAGGCAACACGGTGGTAAAGACGCTGGCGGAGTACGCGCCTGACTTGCCGGGATTGATTGAAGACGGACAGATCATCACACCGAAAGATCTGGAAGACACATACGGGTTGACTGGCGGCCACGTTTTCCATGGTGAACTGGCGCTAGACCAGTTCTTCACCATGCGTCCGTTGCTCGATTGGGCAAGATATCGCACACCCATTAGAAATCTGTATTTGTGTGGTTCGGGAACGCATCCCGGGGCGGGATTGACGGGTGGATCTGGCTGGAGCGCAGCGCGGGAAATTGTGAAAGA
>DASUBD010000483.1:0-3581 GCA_035763445.1 Candidatus Angelobacter sp. | reverse complement strand
GCGGACCGTGCTGGAAAGACAAGGCTACGGTGTGATTGAAGCCAAAGACGGAGAAGAAGCGCTTCAACAGCTCAGAACTGCGACACTCGATTTGGTCTTGCTTGACCTGCAGATCCCGATCCGCAACGGCTACGATGTGCTCCACACGATTCGGAATGATGATCGCCTTGCGCACCTTCCGGTAGTAGCGTTAACCGCCAGCGCCATGCAGGGTGATCGCGAAAAAGCGCTCGCGGCAGGATTCACCGGCTACATTGCCAAACCGGTGGGGCCGGCGCAGTTGCGCGAACTAGTCACTCAGATGCTTGCCGCGGCCCCTTAAAGAAGTCCGTATTTCTTCATCTTGTATCTCAGAGCATCCCGGCCAATTCGCAAATGGCGGGCTGCCTCGGACTGATTTCCATGTGCCTGGTCAAGCGCGTTTCTGAGCAGCTGTTTCTCATGCTCCTCAAGTGAAACAGGCTCGCCATCCACCATTACCTGTTGCCGCTCCCCGGCTGAAATCTGCTCTCTTGAACTCTCCTGCATACCTTCCTCGGCCAGCCGCAGGTTTTCAGGCAAGTCAGCGATATCAATGGTCTCTCCCATTGCCATCATGCAGGCGTGCCCTATCACATTCTCGAGCTCACGCACATTGCCTGGCCAGCTGTGGCGGGAGAGCATAATCCAGGCCCGCCGTGTAAGTCCCCGGATCTCCTTCCCGTACTGTTTTGCAAATCTCTCCACGAAGAAATTTGTCAACAACCGCAGATCCTCAGTCCTCTCAACCAGGGAAGGAGTGTGGATCTCCACCATGGACAACCGGTAATAAAGATCTTCCCGGAATTGCTTTTCCGCCATGGCCTTTTTAAGGTCTCTGTTGGTTGCAGCGACAACGCGAACGTTGACCTTCCGCGCACTCAGCGATCCCACCGGCTGCACTTCCTGGTTCTGCAGGACGCGCAACAGCTTTGCCTGGGTTCCGATCGGCATGTCCCCTATCTCGTCAAGGAACAGGGTGCCTTCGTTGGCATACTCAACCAGGCCGGATTTATCTTTGTCTGCGCCCGTAAACGCTCCACGCACATGCCCAAAAAGCTCGCTCTCAAACAGGGTTTCCACCACCGCGGAGCAGTTAAGCACAACAAATTTTCCCTTCGCTGGACTCAGGTGGTGCAATGCGCGGGCAACCAGGTCCTTTCCCGTACCTGTTGCGCCTGTAATGAGCACCGCGCGGAAATGCGGAGCGACCCTGCGAACGCGGGAATAGACCTCCCACATCTGCGGGCTACGTCCAACCATCCCTTCAAATTGGGCGGTACGCAGCAGTTCAGTATCAACGTTCAGGATATGCTGGCGCCGTAATGCCGTATCAATCAGCGGGCCCACCCGTTCCCGAAGTACTGAGGGCGAAATCGGCTTGTTCAGATAATCGGCGGCGCCTTTCCGTATGGCTTCCACGGCAGTATCAGTTGTGTAATGCGCGGTCATCAGGACAACGTCAATGGCAGGATCAAATTCCATCACTCGCCCCAACACATCCAGGCCGCTCATTCCCGGCATGACCAGGTCAGTCAATACTATTTGGGGACGATGAGTGTAGATAAAGTCGATCCCCTGATCCGGATGTGAAGCTGTAATGATGTTTACGTTGTCGCGCTTGAGCGCTTCAGCGAGAAATTCCAGGCTGCGAGCGTTGTCATCGATGACAACAATCTGGACGGAGTTTCCGGCGGTATTCATTGGATTGCTTTATCAATGTTACCGCCAGCAGACAGGCAATCGAACCCTTCTCTTGCAGAATTTGTCAGCCGGCATCGGGAACGGCATGGGCTCTACTGCTGAAAGGCTCGGGGTCACGCACTTTGTGCCATTCGCGTTCTCTCCATTGCATGGTCCAGAAGCACGCATACTTCGTGATCGTCCACCGGGTGAAAATCCTGGTACCAGCGCCCCACCGCATTGAATGGCTCCGGAGTAGCCAGGCAGACCACCTCATCCGCAATCTGATGAAGCCAGGGAATATTTTCTGCCGGCGCCACCGGCACTGCGATCACAATCCGGGATGCTCCCTGCTCTCTTACCGCCTGCACCGCCAGCCGCATGGTTGAACCCGTTGCAATACCATCGTCAGTAAGAATGACGGTCTTGCCCTTAACGGCGGGCATTTCCTGGCCGCGGCAATACAGACGTTCACGGCGAGCAACTTCGAGCAATTCCCGTTGCACTGCGGATTCAATTTCAAAATGAGAAATGTGAAGCGGGACAGCCACTGAACGGTTTATGAATCTTTTGCCGCCAGAAGTGACCGCGCCCATGGCCAGCTCTTCGTGTCCGGGTACGCCCAGCTTACGAACAACCAGTGTGGCTAAGGGCGCCTGTATGGCAGTGGCGATTTCGGCTCCCACCGGGACGCCTCCCCGGGGCAGGACCACAACCACAACATCAGCTCGCTGCGCGTACGCTTTCAACCGGTTTGCAAGGAAGCGGCCTGCTTCCTTCCTGTCCTGGAAAGGCAGTGTGAAATCTACTTGGTAAGTCATGGCAGCCTCAGTATTCATTTTCGCTCCCTGAGGGCTGATAAGGAAGTGACCGCCGTCACCCTGACGCTAATCCTGATTCAATGTTGGTGGGTTATGGCGCGAGGCGTTGATGTGATGGACATCACGGCGGCCTGGACGAGGCTAGGCAAGAATCGAATCAAAAGGAGAGACGTATGCCGTACAAAGTTCTTGTTGCCATTGATAGCACTGGCCTGTCTGAGCTGGTTATGGATGCACTAAACGCTCAGATGAATCCGGCCCAGACTGAAGTTCAGGTAGTGCAGGTTGTGGACCCAGGGCTTTACGCAGTGCCTACGGAAATGAATCCCGGTTATCAGCCTGAAGACGCAGTACGCCGTAACGAGCTTCGCGAAGAAGCAAAACTCACCCTGGGTCAGGCGGAAGAGCGTATCCGGAAAGCTGGTTTCAATGTGAGCTCGCAAGTTGTGGAAGCAGATCCCGAGGAAGGAATTCTTGAGGCAGCCGCGAACTGGAACGCCAACATGATTATCGTTACATCTCACGCCCGCAAACGCATGGCAAGGTTCTTCCATCACAGCGTAGCGCAGTCGATTGTTCATCGAGCGCCCTGTTCCGTGCTTGTCCTGAAAGAACTGGAAGGAAAAGCTGCGGCCTGAACTTAAAGTCCAACGTTGTGGGGTTGTTTATGGTCATAAACGCTGCGCTCTCTGAGAGCTCCCTTCCGGTGGAGATACCGTTGGAAGAAAATGCGCTGCATGGGGACCTTGCAATACCAGGCACTCCTCTGGGGCTTGTAATTTTCCTTCACGCCAGCGGAAGCAATAGCCCCAGTAACAGGCATGCGGCACACAATTTGAATAACAAAGGATTCGCAACACTGCTGGTCGACTTGCTCAGTCGGCAGGAACAGAAAATCGACTCTGAAACTATGGAATTGCGGTTTAACGTCCCGCTGCTCGCCACGCGTTCAATTTCCATTGCAAGATGGGCTACCCGCGATTCCAAAACCAGACACATGCCTGTTGGCCTGCTCGGCACCAGCGCGGGCGCAGCCGCGGCGTTGATTGCCGCATCGGT
>DASUBD010000482.1:0-4372 GCA_035763445.1 Candidatus Angelobacter sp. | reverse complement strand
GTCACTTCAAAAAACCGCGGCCAGTCAATGCAAAGCCAGGGCCAGAGCCAGGGGCCGGATGATCAGGACCAAAACCAATTCCAGCAGTTCTTTGGGCCGTTTGGTTTCAATTTCCCGCAGATGCGGCGTGGTCCGCAGATTGAGCATGGACTGGGCAGCGGCATCATTATTTCGCCCGACGGATACATTGTGACCAACAATCACGTGATCGAAGGCGAAACGGACATCCGCGTGACGCTGAATGACCAGCGTGTGCTCCCGGCCAAGCTGATTGGCGCTGATCCGTTGACCGATCTCGCGGTCATCAAGATCAATGCCAACAATCTGGCCAGCATTCCCTGGGGCGATTCCAGTGTGCTGAAGCCTGGACAAACTGTGCTTGCGTTCGGCAATCCTTACAACTTCCGGTTCACGGTAACTCGCGGAATTGTCAGCGCGCTGAATCGCACGAATCCATATTCTGATGATGCGCGCAAGCCAGGTGAATTTATCCAGACAGATGCGGCCATCAATCCGGGAAATTCTGGTGGTCCGCTGGTGAATACCCACGGCGAAGTTGTGGGCATCAACACGTTCCTGATTTCGCCCTCCGGCACTTTTTCCGGGATGGGCTTTGCCATTCCGTCGCAGCTGGCCAAGCCGATCATCAATAAGCTGATCAAAGATGGAAAGATTGAACATGCACGCATCGGCGTCGGCATCACCAACGTGACTCCGGAGAACGCGGAGTTCTTCCACATGAGCCAGGCGAGCGGCGCCGTGATCAGCCAGGTTGAGCCGGATTCCGCCGGAGCCAAAGCCGGACTGAAGGTCGGAGATGTAATCACAGAGTTCAACGGCAAGAAAGTGGAAAGCTCCGGACAACTGCAGGCGCAGGTAAGCCAGGCGGCGCCGGGAGACAAGGTCAGGCTGGCGATTGCGCGCAACGGCAAACCGGAGAACATCACGGTAACGCTTGAACCTATGAACCAGAAAGGCGAACAGTCTGCCAGCACGGCGGCCCCGCACGGCAAAGCGCGCTGGGGCATCGGGTTGAGTGACATGACGCCGGACGTCCGCGACCAGTTGCAGGTCCCGAACAACGTTAAAGGCGCAGTTATCACCAATGTCATTCCTGGCAGCCCGGCGGACAACGCAGGCCTCTCTCGCGGCGATGTGATAGTGGAAGTTGATCGTCAGCAGGTGAACAGCGCTTCTGACGCCACTCACGATCTCACGAGCATTCCGCAGGGCAAGGACGCTCTGGTTTTGGTATGGGCCAACGGCGGCAGCACTTTCCGCGTGATGCATGCTCCTGAGTCTCAGTCCAACGGCGACTAATCCAACTCGCGGTGTTTGATTTTCCGGCGCACTCTCAACGGGTGCGCCGTTTTTGTTGCAAGAAAGTTACTCTGCATTTCGGGCCAGGTTCTGCAAGACAGATTTCATTTCCTGGCGCCAACGAGAGATCAGTTCTGCCGCGCTTGCTTCGCGAATAAGTCCAACGCCCTGGCCAGCCCACAATGAGAGCAGTCCCGCATCCTTCGCTGCAGACGCGGCCCGCCGCATCTGCTGGGTGAAGGCGTTCTGCCAGGGATAAGAAAGATTGGCGAGTCCTGATTGGTTCCATTTTGTGATGAACTCGTTTTGAATGCCGCGGGCCATGCGTCCGGAAAATGCGCGCGTCACTGTGGTCTGATCTTCATGCGCCTTAAGCAGAGCTTCTCGATAAGCAGGGCTGGTTCCGGCTTCTTTCGCGGCCAGAAAGGCAGTGCCCATTTGCACAGCACTCGCGCCGAGCGCCAGAGCCGCCACAATTCCTCGACCGTCCATGATGCCGCCGGAGGCAATCACAGGAACGCGGACCGCATCCCGCACTTGAGGAATTAGCGCAACCGTTCCAATCAGCGCCTGTTCCGCTGCCACAGCAAAGGTTCCGCGATGCGCTCCCGCCTCGCCGCCCTGCGCGACAATTGCGTCAACGCCCGCGCGCTCGAGTTGCCTGGCTTCATCTACCGTAGTTGCGGTGCCAATCACAAAGATGCCTGCTGCTTTCAGCTTCTGCATTGTTTCGGCTGGCAGCAACCCGAACGTAAAGCTCACCGCAGCTGGTTTGCTTGCACAGATGGCATCAATTTGCTTTCCAAAGTCTTCTATCGTCGTGGAAGGGAGTTGCGGTGCAGCAAGTCCAAGCCGTTCATGAAAACTGGAGAGAAACTTTGAGACTGCCTCAACATCGCCGCGCAAAGGTTCCTGCGCTGCTGATGAGAAGAGGTTGACTGCAAATGATCGTTTTGTGAGCGCGCGGATTTTGGCGATATCTTCAGTGATCTTCTCCGGACTGGAATACGCAGCGGCAAGCGATCCCAAACCTCCTGCGTTGGAAACTGCAGCGGTCAGATCGGGCGTAGAAGGGCCGCCACCCATGGGCGCCAGCACCACGGGAATGCTCATTTCAAATCTACGGCAGAAATCATTCATGTCATTCAGCGCTATCCGATGGCTTTGAATGGCTCATCAATTTCTACCTGCAGTCCCGCAACAAGCCGGTTGTTCGCATTCGCCAGACCCACGACCGCCAGCATCTCGTTGAAAACGGTCTCGGTCATTCCTTTGTTGCGCGCCGAGACAGTATGTGAAGCAATGCAGTAGCCGCACTGGTTGGTGATGCTCACAGCAAGGTAAATCAAGTCTTTCACCAGCGGATCCAGCCCGCCCGCAGCCATGATGGTTTTTGTATCTTCCCACGTGCGCTTCAGCCGGACGGGATCGTGCGCCAGAGCTTTCCAGAAATTATTGATCTTGTCAGTTTTGCGCGTGCTCATAATGTCGTCATAGACCGCGCGCACTTCCGGGCTGGCCTTATCGTATTCAATGAAACCAAGAGTCGACATGAATAGTCTCCGCAGAAAGCTTGTTCAGGGGATCAGCAGGATTTTTCCTGTCGTCTTCCGACCTTCAAGGTCTTTGTGCGCCTGCTGCGCTTCTTCCAGTTTGTATTTGTGAGCGATGCGCAGTTTCAGTTTGCCTGCGGCAATCCAGCCCAGCACGTCACCGGCGCGATGTTCCAGCTCTTCTCGTGTGAGCACGTAATGCATGAGGCTGGGACGTGTAAGGAACAGGGAGCCTTTTTGCGCCAGCTTGATGGGGTCAAACGGCGGCACTGCTCCGCTTGATCCGCCAAACAGCACCAGATAACCGCGTGGCCGGAGCAGGTTCAGATCCTGTTCGAAGGTTGATTTGCCAACACCGTCGTAGATCACCTGGACGCCTTTGTTTTCCGTGAGGCGTTTTGTTTCAGTTTCAAAATCCTGTTTGGTGTAGACGATCATTTCGTCAGCGCCGGCATCCTTGGCCAGTTTGGCTTTCTCTTCAGTTCCGGCAGTGCCAATTACCCGCGCGCCGATATTCTTCGCCATCTGCACCAGCAACAGGCCAACCCCACCGGCAGCAGCATGGATCAGCGCGGTCTCACCTTTTTTTAATGGATAAGTCGAGTGCGCCAGATAATGCGCCGTCATGCCCTGGAGCATGGCGGCTGCTGCCTGCTCATCGCTGATTCCGGATGGGACCTTCACCAGCTTTTCCGCCGGAACAGCCGCATATTCGGCATAGCTGCCGAGCACGTTGCTGTAGGCCACGTGGTCGCCGGGTTTGAGCGTCTTCACATCGCTGCCAACTTCCGTGACTGTTCCGGCGCCTTCCTGGCCATCCACAAAGGGCAGCGGCGCAGGATAGCGGCCTTCGCGGAAGTAAACGTCAATAAAGTTCACTCCGCTGGCTGCGATCTTCACAATCGCCTCGTTCGGCTTCGGCTTGGGAACCGGGACATCAACAAGCGTAAGAACTTCCGGCCCACCGGTCTTCTGGACTTGAATTGCTTTCATTTTCCACCATCAGGAGAAAATCAGGTGCCGCGAAATCGCGCGAACGAACACAAATGAAAACTAATTCGCGTGTTTTTGCGTTCATTCGCGGCTGGTTAAAACGTGAACGTTTCTTCTTCCGCAATCATGATCACTGGCGGGCCGCCGGACGAAATCTTCACGCCGTGGGCGAGAGTATCTTTTCCCTCTTGCGATGCGGCGCAGGCCTGTAGCGCCTCCATGGAAGGGAAGTGGACTTCGGCAATTCTGTAGAAGGGCGGAATGCCCTGCGGGGAAGCGCTCACCTTCGTCGCGACGAACTTCGTCTTGCCTTTGAGTTTTTCCACCGCCATGGGAACGTGTTCGGTTTGATACAGCTTCTCAAAAGCGTCAATATCCTTAGGACGCGGATACATCACAATCAGCTTTACACCTGCCATGATTGCTCCTTGCTTTCTATTTTCTGCTGCGCAGAAATTGTAATTGCTGCTGTTGAACCTCGCCACTGACCCGCAAGAGCATACCGC
>DASUBD010000481.1:0-3329 GCA_035763445.1 Candidatus Angelobacter sp. | reverse complement strand
CAGCCGGTGGCCGTGGTATTGCTGACGGCGCAGGGAAGCATCGATGTGGCCGTGGATGCCATGAAATCGGGCGCGTATGACTTCATTCAGAAACCGGTTGACCCAACGCGGCTGCGCCAGATCCTGCAAAACGCCGCCCGCCAGCGAGGTACATCGCTTGAATTGGAAGCCACCCGCCGCAAGCTACGTGACAGCGGTCTTTTCGGCCACATGGTCGGTGGGTCCAAATCCATGCAGGAAATTTTCCATTTGGTAGAAATGGTTGCCCCCAGTACCGCTTCAGTGCTCATCACCGGTGAAAGCGGTACCGGCAAAGAGATGGTAGCGCGCACCATCCATGAAATGAGCCCACGGAAGAGCAAGCCGTTTGTGGCCATTAACTGTTCAGCCATTCCGGAAACCCTGATTGAAAGTGAGATCTTCGGGCACGAAAAGGGGGCATTCACCGGCGCTCTGGAGCGCCGCGCCGGCTGCTTTGAACTGGCGGAAGAAGGAACGCTGCTGCTGGATGAAATCGGCGAAATGCCTGCTGCCACACAGGCCAAGCTGCTTCGCGTTCTTGAAGATCGCAAGCTGCGGCGTCTGGGCAGCAAGGTGGAAACGCCAGTGGATGTGCGAGTGCTGGCAGCTACCAACAAAGTTCCTGAAGAGGCGGTTGCGCGCGGTGAATTGCGCGGCGATCTCTATTACCGCTTGAATGTATTCAACATTCATCTTCCTCCGCTGCGCGAGCACAAAGAAGATTTGCCGCAACTGGTTGACGCTCTTTTGCGTGACATGAATGAGAAGCACGGCAGGAACGTTGGTGCGGTGAATGACAGCGTTCTGCAGGCGTTCCACAGCCACAACTGGCCCGGCAATGTGCGCGAACTCCGTAACACACTGGAACGCGCCGTGATCGTCTGCGAAGGCGGACTGATTGAGCTGGGCCATTTACCTCCAAATTTCGGCAGCGGAGGGCTGAAGGTGACGGCGACAGATGGGGCCGGAATCCGGTTGGAAGTGGGCACCACGGTGGAACAGGCGGAAAAGATGCTCATTCTCAAGACCCTTGCCGCCACCAACAACAACAAAACCCGTGCTGCGGAAATTCTGGGAATCAGCCTGAAAACATTGCACAATAAGTTAAAGGAATACGGGACCGCTTCTGGAATCGCCAGCGAAGCGGCCAGTTAGTATTACTCGTTCCATGCCTGCGCTGCGCCTGAAAACCAAGCTCGTGATCTCCATCACGCTCATGGTGGTAGTCATGGTGGCTACTCTTGCCGCGTTCTATCTTTATGAGGTGGTGCACACGCGCGTGCAGGAAACCAGCAAGGACGCTCAGGCCATAGCTGAAATGACTGAGGCGGCTGCGAGCGGCGCCCTGCAGGTTGATCTCGCCGACACCAATATCAATTTGAACGATCCCAAACAGGTCAACGATAAACTCAAGGACCTTCTTGAGACCGACTCCGCCGTCAATTCACTGCTTGAATCCTGGATCGGCACCAACGCCATCATCTCGGACATCGCGATTACTGATACCGAGGGTCTGGTGCTTTCGCACTCTGACCAGTCATTTTTGGGCAAAACCATTGAGAGGCGAGAAAATTTCTCTAATCTGGTGAATGCAGGCGTCTGGCGGCAGGTGAAGCTGATCTTCGGCCCGTACCGCGTGTACGAGTACCGTTCCGGGATCTCGCGCCAGGATGGCACTCCTTTCGGTGAGGTGCGCGTCGGAATACCAACTATTTTTCTGCGGAATGAAATCCGCACCAGTGTTCGCAAGGCAGCCATTTTCTCCGGCGCTGCCATTTTGTTTTCCCTGTTGATTGCAGCGGTGGTGTCAACAGTAGCCTTGCGTCCGCTCACAGCTATCAGTCGCCGCCTGGATCTGCTCGCGTCAGGGCAGGCTGAGCCGAAAGAGACCGGGCTTAAGCGCTCCGACGAATACGGCGTGGTGTCGCACAAGATAGAACGCTTGGGCAGGCAAGTGCGTGACGTGAAGGAAGTTTTCTCCGCTTTGAAGGAAAATCTTGACCAGATTATGGCCAACCTGCAGGACGGCCTGATGCTGTTTACCAGTGATTTCCGCGCCGTGCTGGTGAGCGCCTCCGCGGAGCGGTTCATTGGCAAACCCAGAGGAGACATGCTGGGCTGTACCCCCACAGAAATTTTTTCTGATGGCACGCCGCTTGGGGGTGCAATCCTTCACGCATTCCGCGGCCACGAGCCTTTGGCCGGGGAAGAAATTGAGACCGAAAACGGGCATCGGATTCAGGTAGCGCTTGATTTCATTGAAGAACACGGAGAGCGCATTGGCGCGTTGCTTACACTGCGTGATGCCGAGTCCGTGCACCGCATTGAGGATGAAATCGAGCTTTCTCGTCGCCTCGCCGCCATTGGCCGCCTCACTTCCGGCGTGGCTCATGAAGTAAAGAATCCCATCAACGCCATCGTGGTACACCTGGAAGTGATGCGCCAGAAACTCAAGGAAATTGATCCGGATACGCGGCGTCACATAGACGTCATCGGCAGTGAGATCCAGCGCCTGGACCGTGTAGTGCAGACATTGGTTGACTTCACTCGTCCCGTGGAACTGCGGCTGGTGGAAATGGACCTGCGCAAGCTGGTGGACGATGTAGTAATTCTGGCCTCACCTGCCGCGGAGCAGAACCAGGTGCATATTGAACGGCAAGCCGGACAGGAAGTGCTTGCCACGCGCATTGACATAGATCTGGTGAAGCAGGCAGTGCTCAACATTGTGATCAATGGAGTGCAGGCGATGCCTCAAGGCGGCACCATGCAGCTTGGGCTTCGACGCGAAGGAGAAAATGCCCTGCTCACCATACGCGACGAAGGGCAGGGCATCCCGGAAGACATTCGCGACAAGGTATTCAATCTTTATTTCACCACCAAAAAAGGTGGAAGTGGAATTGGTTTGGCCATGGCTTACAGAGTGGTGCAGTTGCATCACGGCTCGCTGGAGTTTGACTCCGTTGCCGGCAAGGGGACAACTTTCTACTTGCGCTTTCCTCTAATTGAAACTACAACAAATGGAGAACAATCTGTAACAGCTCCAGAGGACTCGGTCAGCAAAGCATGACGCCACTTCATCGTTTACCGGTCCTGCTCCTGCTGCTTTCCGCTTTGACGGCAATTTCCGGCTGCGCCCGGAAAAAACCTGTTGTCGTGGTTGTCCCCAAGGAGCAGCCTCCCATCACGGTGCCTACTCCTGCGCCAACTCCGGAAGCAAAGACGGAACCGCAGAAACCAGAACCAACAACGCAGGCTCCTGAGCAAACTGAAAACCAGGAAACAAGCAAAACTGCCCCCGAGCCGCCGGA
>DASUBD010000480.1:0-5625 GCA_035763445.1 Candidatus Angelobacter sp. | reverse complement strand
ACGGGACTTCGTCCCACCTTTGGGCGTGTAAGCCGTTTTGGAGCGATGGCTCTGGCTTATTCCATGGACAAGATTGGTCCCATGTGCCGCACCGCCGCTGATTGTGATCTGGTACTGCAAACCATTGCCGGTCATGATCCGCAGGATCTCGGCTCACTGCCTGAGGCTCAGGCGCATTACACCGGCGCTGGACAAAGCAGCCCACGCCTGCGCCTGGGCTGGATGACGAACCAATGGAAGAAGACTGATCCGGATGTTCATCAGGCCATCATGGCTGCCCGCAAAGTCCTGGAAGGCGAACCTTCCCTCTCTGTCACAAATGTCAACTTGCCTGAAGGCCCCTGGGAGACGGCGGCGGGCATTGTTGTCGCCGTGGAAGGCGCATCTGCATTCCGGTCTCTGATTGCATCCGGCGGTGTTGCGGAGTTGAATGACCCTCTGGGCAAGATTGGCGGCTATATGAATGAAGAAATCAGCGCTTCTGATTTCATCCTTGCCCAGCGCATCCGCGGAATCTTGCAGAAGAGGATGGATGCTGTATTCGCCCAGGTGGACGTCCTGGTGGCTGCGTCGCTCCCTGTTACCGCCACAACACTGGACGCCAACCTTGATGATGCGCTCAGCTTTCCCGATCCTATCGGCGGCATTGGCAATTTCTGCGGACTTCCCGCGCTCAGTGTGCCCTGCGGTTTTGGCCGTCAGGGGACGCCTGTGGGTCTGCAGTTTGTAGGCTGCCCGCTGGCGGACAACAAACTGGTACAGGTGGCGCGCCTGTTTCAATCCCGCACCAAGTGGCACACTCAGCATCCAAAACTCACTTAACACAGGGGTTAAACCCTAGTGTCACGTGTGTGAGCGTGTGCCATACTTAAAGGAGCTCTGAACGGAGACCTGTGCTTGCGATGGATGCGCGCCGGTTTGTAGGCACAGACATGGCTTCCTGCCGGGCTTCGGCCAGCCACATCTGTTCCTCGACTCCGTGCGGAGCACAGTAGCATCTAACTCTCGAAAAATGTCTGCCGATCTGTTGAACGGTACACGCTGCGGCCACGAGCCTCTCCGCGACTCTATTCTGCGGCACGTCCGCTACACACTCGCGCGCCCTGATGCCGGCCTGGTTCCGCGCGAACTGTTTAAGCCGGTCTCAATGGCGATCCGCGATCTCATGATCGATCGTCTGCTTGAGACCGAGCAGCGCTACCGCGAACTGGATGCAAAGCGTCTCTACTATCTCTCCATGGAATTTCTCATGGGACGCTGGCTGAGCGATAACCTCTGCAATCTGGGCCTGATGCAGGAATGCCAGGCTGCGCTGGCGGAGTTTGATATCCATCTTGAGAACGTGCTTGAAGTTGAGCCAGACGCCGGACTCGGAAACGGAGGCCTGGGACGGCTGGCCGCATGTTTTCTTGAGTCGCTCGCCACGCTTGCGATGCCCGGCTTTGGCTACGGCATCGATTACGAATACGGTCTTTTCAAGCAGGAAATCGTCGGCGGACATCAGCGCGAAAAACCTGACCGCTGGAAAGCCGAAGGCACGCCGTTTTACATTGAACGTCCGCATGAGCTTTGCGCTATTCCGCTCTTTGGGCGCATAGAACACTCGCGCGACTCTGAAGGCAACCGCAAACAACGCTGGACTGATTGCAAAATTGTTGTTGGCGTGCCCAATGACATGCCGGTGGCCGGCCTTGGCGGAAAGACCGTCAATTATCTGCGCCTCTTCACCGCGCGCGCCTCTGAAGACTTCGACATTGAAATCTTCAATCGTGGCGACTATATCCGTGCCGTCGAGCAGAAGATCGCATCAGAAAACATTTCTCGTGTCCTCTATCCCTCTGATTCGGTCCTGTCAGGGAAGGAACTGCGGCTCATCCAGGAATATTTCCTTGTAGCCTGCTCACTCAAAGACATTATCCGGAAGTACCGCAGCGCGCATTCCAGCTTTGATTCATTTCCTGAAAAAGTCGCGGTACAGATGAATGACACTCATCCCAGCCTGTGCGTCGCCGAGTTAATGCGCCTGCTGGTGGATGAATACCAGATCGAGTGGGAGCGCGCCTGGGAAATCACCGTGGCCACTCTCGGGTACACCAACCACACGCTGCTGCCGGAAGCGTTGGAGCGCTGGCCTGTATCCCTGATGGAGCGTGTCCTGCCGCGGCACATGGAAATCATCTTCGGGATCAATCACCAGTTTTTGCGGACCGTGGCCCAGGTCTGGCCCGCCGAGGTAGACCGCCATCGTCAGATGTCGATCATTGAAGAAGGGCCGGAGAAGCAGGTACGCATGGCTCATCTGGCCATCATCGGCAGCCACGCGGTAAACGGCGTCTCCAAATTGCATACGGAATTGCTCAAAAGCTCTCTGGTGCCGGATTTCGCCGCGCTGTGGCCGGACCGGTTCAACAATAAAACCAACGGTGTGGCCCCACGACGGTGGTTGTTGAAGGCCAACCCCGAGTTCTCTGGGCTCCTGACACGTGCCGTAGGAGAAAGCTGGATCACCGATCTTGACCAGGTGCGCGGTATTGAAGGCATGGCCGAAGATGCCGCTTTTCAGCAGGAGTTTATGCAGATCAAGCGCCGCTGCAAAGAAAAGCTGGCGCGCGAAATCGCGAATACCACCGCCGTCCATGTTGATCCGGATTCCCTGTTTGACGTTCAGGTCAAACGCATTCACGAGTACAAGCGCCAACTGCTCAACGTGATGCGCATCATCCACGAATACCTGGCAATTGTGGAAGACGGCGTGGACCCAGGAGTGGCACGCACTTATGTCTTTGCCGGGAAGGCAGCGCCCGGCTACTGGGCAGCCAAGCAGATCATCAAGTTGATCAATAACGTGGCTTACATCGTAAATAACGATGTCCGCGCCCACCGCTGGATGAAGGTAATCTTTGTTCCTGATTACCGTGTTTCACTGGCGGAGATCATCATGCCGGCCGCCGACCTGAGCCAGCAGATCTCTACCGCCGGTATGGAAGCCAGCGGCACCGGCAATATGAAGCTGGCCATGAACGGCGCCATCACGCTGGGCACATTGGATGGAGCCAACATAGAAATCATGGAAGCTGTGGGCAAGGCAAACATCTACACCTTCGGTCTCACTCCTGAGGATGTGAAGTGGTATCAGCAACGCGGCAATTACAATCCTCGTGAACTCTGCAATATGAATCCCATGCTGCGCCGCGTGATGGAAGCTCTCGCCTCAAACCGCTTCTGCCCTGACGAGCATGGCCTGTTCCGCTGGATCGTGGATGAAATCCTGGATCGCGGGGACCGCTACTTCCATATGGCCGATCTGCCTTCCTACCTGGAAGCGAGCCGCCATGCCGACGCCGATTACCAGCAGCAGGCAGTCTGGGCAAGCAAGGCCATTCTTAACGTTGCTCGCACAGGATTCTTCTCCAGCGACCGCACCATCCGCGAGTACGCACGCGACATCTGGCATATCAAATCCAGCCTGGTTGCTCAGGATGAGGCTGCTGCCGCGCCCGCCCCCAGCGAGTCTATCCCCGCGCTGAAGTAGCAAATGCTCTCCGGAGCGTAGCCCTAAGCCAACTCGCTATAATCTGTCTGCCGTGAATTTCCAGAATTTTGAACTTGAGTACTTCCAGTCACAATTCGAGCGCACTGTTGAATACAACTTGGCCGACAGTTCGGTGAAATGCGCCAACGTCAGCGACCTGCTGGCCGGAGAAAATGCCGCTCAGCTTACAACGTTGCCGCTCTACTATCCTGAGGTTAACGGAACAGCTCTGCTGCGGGAACGCATCGCTGCCTTGTATCCGAATGCCAGTCCTTCCAACGTGCTAGTCACGGTGGGAGCAGCCCAGGCCAACTGGATGATTTGCGCGACTCTTCTGGAGCCCGGAGATGAGGTAATCGTCATTTCTCCCGGATACCGGCAAGTCTGGGGCCTGGCAAAGAACGCAGGGTGCCGCGTGCAGGAAGTTCAGCTACATCCTGAGAATGGCTGGCGACTGGACGTCGACCAATTAGATCGCATTGCCGGAGCTAAAACCAAGCTGATCTCCATTGTGAATCCCAACAATCCCACCGGCACCATTCTTTCCGTTCCGGAAATGGAGCGGATTGTTCGCATCTGCAGCCGGACAGGCGCGTGGCTGCATGCTGACGAGGTCTACCGCGGAACAGAACTCGGCGGCCCTGAAACACCTTCATTCTGGGGAATGTATGACCGCGTGATCTGCGTAAACAGTTTGTCCAAGGCATACGGCCTGGCCGGATTGCGCATTGGCTGGGTGGTGGCTGCTCAGCAGATGATTGAAGAACTCTGGCGACGTCATGAATACGCAGTGATTGCAGCCTCAGGTCCAAGTATGGCTCTGGCAGAAATTGCACTCCGCTCCGATAAATGCCAAATGCTGCTTGATCGCCAGAAGCAACTTTCGCGTGAGGGCCATCGCATTCTTCGCGAATGGATAGCTGGACAAGGTGGAAAGTTCTCGGTTGGCGACGCTGTCGCCACGTCTATCGCCTTTGTGCGTTGCCATCTCGATATGGATTCTGTGACTCTGGCCAAACAAATTCGGGAAAACGCCTCGGTACTCGTCGCGCCGGGAGCTTATCTGGGAACCGAGCACCATTTGCGCATCACGGTGGGCTATGAACCGGAAAGGGTCAAAGCCGCTCTTGCTCGAATCGCGGAAGTGGTTGCAGACCTTCCTGTTAGATCCACCGAGAAGACAGTCGCTACCCTCTGACTCCATTGCCATGGACTCCGTACTCACGACTCGCGACGGCAAGATTCTGATAGTCACCATCCATCGTCCTGAGGTGCGCAACGCCGTCGATTCCAGCACGGCTCTTGCTCTTTCCCGCGCGTTCCGCGACTTCGATCGCGATGACAGTCTGCATGTGGCCATCCTTACTGGTGCTGCGGGAACATTTTGTGCCGGAGCCGATCTGAAGGAAATCGGCGAGGGCCGCCGCCCGCCAGTTGATCCGGGTGGAACCGGCCCAATGGGCCCGACATGGCTACAGCTCTCAAAGCCGGTGATCGCTGCGGTTGAAGGCCACGCCGTTGCCGGTGGCCTGGAACTGGCGCTCTGGTGCGATCTCCGCATTGCCGCCCGTGATGCAGTGTTTGGAGTCTTCAATCGACGCTGGGGCGTCCCTCTGATCGACCTGGGGACTGTGCGCCTGCCCCGCATCATCGGGCACGGACGCGCCCTGGATTTGATCCTCACTGGCCGCGCAGTGTCTGCGGAAGAAGCGCTGCAAATGGGATTAGTAAATCGCGTGGTGGAAAAAAGCAAAGCGCTGGAAGCTGCTGTGGAACTGGCGAAATCGCTGGCTGAATTTCCTCAGCAGGCGCTGCGAGGCGACCGGTTATCCTCCTATGAACAATGGTCGCTTTCCTGGGAAGATGCGCGCAAGAATGAATTGCGCCGTGGCATGGAGTCAATGAACTCCGGAGAGGCCCATGGAGGCGCGGCGCGCTTTGCTTCGGGTAGAGGACGCCACGGCAAATTTGATGACGAATGACCTGCTACCTGTGGATCTGCCGCTGGCGAACTGAAGCATGCTGTTATGGGCTCTCACCATGTACACTTACAACGTGAAACAGATCCGCACCAGACACTTTCTTCCATTCCT
>DASUBD010000479.1:0-15712 GCA_035763445.1 Candidatus Angelobacter sp. | reverse complement strand
CTCGTGCACCTCTTCACTCATTGCGCAAACCAGTTCCATGCCCGTGAAGGCAAATGCAATATTGGACCAGAAGTTCACCGTATCCCAATCCCAATGCGGCAGAGAACTCTTCCAGTCAAAATGGGTAGCAGTTCCCTGATGTGCCGCCAGATACCAGGCAAGGCCTACCAACATCATCAGCGGAACATAAGTTGCCACCCCGCCTGCATTTTGCAGCCACTTGCCGATATCAAGCCCAACGATGTTGAGCACAACGGCGACGCCCAGCAATCCCAGCGAGGCAAACAGCAGGTAGTGCTGGTTTGAAGCCAGATAGCCCCACTTGGGTCCGCCGATGTATACAGACATGGCCACGCTGGCGGTCAACAGGCCGGGAAAGTAAAAGAACGTGTAAATCCAGTACGCCCATCCGGCAACGAATCCGTGGAAATCTCCGAACGCCTCTTTACTCCACACATACAGCCCACCTTCCGAAGGGTAGCGCGTAGACAGCTCAATGATGATGAGAGCCGTGGGCAGGAAGAAGAGAACTGCGGCCAGGATCCACAGACTGATGGAAGATGTTCCATTGTGGGCTGCAGCCGCGATCCAGCGCGGACCCAGCACCGCAGCAATGTTGAAGAGAAGAACATCCCAGAAGCCCATGGCGCGGCGCAACTGGGATTTCTGGTTCGTGGTCTCAGTGGTCATCGGTTGCCGCAGCTCCGCTCCGCGAGGTTGCTATGTGAATTTCTTTACGAAGGCTCCTCATTCTATCCTGTCGGCGATTCTCTCTTGTATCATTGCCTTGGGCCGTTTTCCGCTCCACGAACTCACTTGATTAGCCGCCCACCGGGGCAGCCTGGGTGGAAGATGGAATGGATTAGGTAAACTGCCTTGATTCGCTCCTGCTCTTGCTGCCTGAGAGCGGGCTTATTACAACTTACTCATTTGACTTGCGGCGCTTAGGCGCGTTTTACTTCTGTATATCCTCATCATGCAATCGCATAACAAAAAGGAGGCGCGCATGCGCCGTTTCCTCAGGGCTCCTTCCCTTGTCTTAATCACCTTGATGTTCATGGCCAGCGCAACGGCCCAGGACATTGCATCGTTTGAAAAGCGCACAACGGTCAAAGTGCTGAAGAATGGTTTGACTGTAATCGTCTGTGAGCGCCCGGAAGCACCCGTATTCTCGTTCGCTACCATGGTCGACGCAGGCTCCGTACAGGACCCCAAGGGCGAGTCAGGGCTGGCGCACATGTTTGAGCACATGGCTTTCAAGGGCTCGCAGCGCATCGGCACCACGGACTATGCAAAGGAGAAGATCGCCCTGGATCAGGTGGAGAAAGCCTATGACGCTTTCGACCGCGAAGATCGCAAGGAAGCGGGTCGCGACCCAAAGAAAGTTGCCGCACTCAAAGCTGCATTTGATAAAGCCGTTGAAAACGCCAACCAGTACGTGATCAAGAATCGCTTTGGCGAAATCATTGAACAGGCTGGCGGCGTTGACCTGAACGCCAGCACCAATATGGACAGCACTCAGTACTTCTATTCCATGCCGGTGAATCGGCTTGAACTGTGGGCCTATCTGGAGTCACAGAGATTTCGTGATCCCGTGTTCCGCGAGTTTTACAAAGAGCGCGATGTGGTGCATGAAGAGCGCCGCTTGCGGACAGACAGCAGTCCGATCGGCAAGATGGTGGAGCAGTTCCTGGCCGCGGCTTACGTTGCGCATCCATACCAGCGTTCCGGAGTGGGCTGGCCCTCAGAACTTGATCACCTCACCGCCACTGAGGCGAAACAGTTTTTCCACAAATATTACGTTCCTTCCAACATCGTCATTGCTCTGGTTGGCGACTTGAAACCAGCGCAGGTATTCCCCATCATCGAAAAATATTTTGGGACAATTCCTGCCGGGCCCAAGCCGGAGCCACTCACCACGGTTGAGCCGCAGCAGTTTGCGGAACGCCAAGTAATCCTGCGGGAAAACTCTCAACCCATTTACCTTGAGGGCTATCATCGGCCGGACATTCACGATCCAGACGACGCGGTTTACGACGTGATCTCTGATCTCATGTCGGAAGGCCGCACGTCACGCTTGTACCGCTCCCTGGTTCGCGACAAGAAGATTGCTGCCGTGGCCGCCGGCTTCAGCGGTTTTCCGGGAAGCAAATATCCCAGCCTGTTTGCATTCTTCGCTGTGCCCGTTCCCGGGCACAACCCCGACGAACTCGCCCAGGCGATTCACCAGGAGATTGATCGTTTGAAGACACAGGACGTTAGTGACGAAGAACTCGCCATGGTGAAGACACGAGCCAAGGCCAACCTGATCCGCGGTCTGGCTGATAACAGCGGTTTGGCTGAGCAGCTTGCCTATTTCCAAACCAATTACGGCGACTGGAGGGAACTGTTCCGCAACGTTGACCGGCTGGACAAAGTGAACAAAGCAGACGTGCGCCGCGTGGCCAACAAGGTTTTTGTGGAATCGAACCGCACCGTAGCCATGATCGAAAGCAAGCCTGCCCCCAAACCGGCAGCAGGGAATGAAAGCACGCAGAAGCCGCAGGCCAAGGAGACGCACTAATGAGCGTAAAGCAATTCAAATCCTCTCTTTTAGGCGTCGCCTTTTTGCTTGTGGCTTTGACGGTGTCTTTTGCGCAGGGTGCGCCCACTAAATCCGCCACTGCTGCTGCCAAACAGAAGTCATCTGTGCAGACGCAGGTTGCGCCTCCGGAAAAAAGGACGCCTCCAGGTGGTCAGCAGGAAGACCCGGCAGCGGCCGATATCAAGACGATAAAAAAGCCGCCCCTGCCGCAGTTTCATCCGCAATTGCCCAAACGAATTGAGCTGGCAAATGGAATGGTCATTTTCCTGCAGGAGGATCATGAACTGCCTCTGATTGACGCAGTCGCGTACATCAAAGGCGGCTCCAAGAGTGAGCCGGCAAATAAAGTCGGACTGGTTTCCATCTACGGGGGCGCCTGGCGCACCGGCGGTACCAAAGACAAAACCGGAGACCAGCTGGATGACGAACTGGAAACGCGAGCGGCCCGCGTAGAGACTGGCGGAGGGCTTGATATCACCACTGCCAGGCTGTCCTGCCTGAAGGGCGATTTCGATTTCGTCTTCAACATCTTTAACGACGTGCTGCGCAATCCTGAATTTCGCCAGGACAAAATCGAACTGGCCAAGAACAATCTAAAAACGGGAATCGCGCGCCGCAACGATGATCTCAATCAGATTGCCGGCCGCGAGGCGTCCAAACTCGGCTATGGCGCTGATAGTCCCTATGCTCGTGTGGCCGAGTACGCTACGGTTGCCGCGGTAACTCGCCAGGACCTGCTCGACTGGCACGCTAAATACGTCCATCCCAACAATATTATTTTCGGAATCACCGGAGATTTTGATTCGGCGGCCATGGAGGCCAAGCTCCACGCGGCCTTTGATAGCTGGCCCAAAGGCGCTCCTTACCAGGACACGAAAGCTGCCATTGATCCAGCCAAGCCGGGGATTTATTTCGTCGAGAAGAATGACGTTAACCAGAGCGAAGTCCGCATGGTAGCTCCCGGAATTCGCCGCGACGACCCGGACCTTTTCGCTGTTGAGGTCATGAATGAGATTTTTGGCGGCGGGTTCTCTTCTCGTCTTTTCTCTGACCTCCGCACGAAGGCAGGACTGGCGTACTCGGTGGGCGGTGGAATTTCCGCGCCTTACGATCATCGCGGACTGGCGAGCCTGCAGATCGGTACAAAGAGCGGTACCACGGCTGCGGCAGTGGAAGGACTTTATAACGAAATCGACCTCATGCACACCAAGCCGGTAACTCCGGTGGAATTGCAGCGCGGCAAAGATGCCATTCTGAATTCGTTCATCTTTGAATTCGACTCCAAAGAGAAGGTCCTGCGGGAACGCATGACGTATGAGCTGTATGGGTATCCTGCAGATTTTCTTGAGCGCTACCAGAAAGGCGTGGAGAAGGTGACTTCGGCCGACGTGGACCGTGTGGCCAGGAAGTACCTGGTCAAAGACAAATTCGCCGTGCTTGTAGTGGGCAAGTCGGAGGATTTCGACAAGCAACTTGACACCTTTGGGAAAGTCACTTCCATTGATATCACCATTCCGGAGCCGGCAGCGAGTTCTGCGGCTTCCGCTCCTGCCGTGTCCAATCCTCAAGGCAAGGCGCTGCTGTCCAAGGTGATTGACGCAGCCGGAGGCGAGGCCAAACTCAAATCCATCAAGGCTCTTCGCCGCAAGGCCAAGCTGGATTTGAAAGAGCAGGGCATTTCCCTGGAAACAGAGTCCACGCTGGTTGTGCCGGACAAGGTTCGCACCGTCATCACCACGCCGCAAGGCGAGATGGTAATGGTGACGTCGCCGAATGAGAGCTTTATGTCCATGGGTCCGATGGGGGTCCGCCCCATGCCCGACGCGCAGAAAAAAGACAGCCTCAACAGCCTTCAGCGCGAGTTATGGTATGTGGCGCAACACGCTGACGATCCCCAGTTCACGTTTACTGCCGCGGGGAATGAAAAAGTCGGGAACGTGCAGGCTGCAATCCTTGACATCCACGAGGGCTCACAGCAGGTGCGCTGGTATGTTGATCCGGCGAGCGGTCACGTTCTGCGGGCGGAGTTCCAGGCCAATACCCAGCAGGGCCCGGCCACCAACGTTGTTGACCAGTCAGATTGGAAAACAGTGGATGGCATTACCCTGCCTTTCCATCAGGAAGTTAGTAGCAATGGAACACCTGCAGCTTCGGTCACGGTGACAGATTTGCAACTGAATCCCGCGGTGGACCCCAAACTGTTCGAAAAACCGGCGGAAAAATAGAAGCCGAGAAACACCCAGCAAAAACGGCCTTAGCACGCGTTGCCATGCTCAGGCCGTTTTGCTTGTCAGGAGAGAGTCAGTTATCCGCGGTACTTCTTGAGCCATAGGCCAACTGCGCCGCTTGCCAGCCCAAGAACACCAAACAGAGGCAGCAGCGTGGAGCTGGCTGGCAGCCGAGTATTGTCCTCCTCGCCATTGTTTTGCGCTGGGTTGTTCTTCACCTGCGGCGTAGTCGCACTCTGGCCTTCCTTCTGGGCCGAGGCCTGCGCGGATTGATTTGGCGAAGCTGGTGAAGTTTGCCCCGATTGCGCGGTCGCAGCTGGCGTGCCAGGCGAAGGCCTCCCATTGCTCATCACAGGTGCTGCGCCAGCGGTTGTGGGCGGCTGTGTAACTGGAGGAGTTGGCGGCGTCGTCGTCGAGGGCGCAGTGTTGCTGGCAGATACAGGCTCCACGTTTGCGCCGTGCACATTCATCGAGCCGTTGAGCCGCTCCGCGTCAGCATTGGTATAAGTACGAATGTTCTGGGGACGCGCTGCCTTGTACTTCGCTGCAATTTCCCCCAGGCTTGCGGTATTTCTCGGGCCGGGCACTGTTCCTGCCGCGGCTCCTGCGGGGGCCCCGCTCACGTAGGCTGCCCCACCGAAAGAAGAGGGCTGAATATCATTGATCATTCGTCCGGTCGCGGGCGCCGCTGCCACTCCCTCGCTCATGGCAGGTTGCACTCCCATGCCTGCCGCATTGGTGTTGCTGTAAAGGGGGTAGCTTTCTGATGTGCTGGGAATTGCCGGGTTGACGGGCGCTGTATTGCTGATGCCGGCGTGGTCAGCAAGCGAAATACCGGCGGTTGATTGCGTTGCCCCAAAGGTCATGTTGGGTGTGCTCAAAGCGGGCCCACCACCATTGCCCACCACTACAACACTTCCCGCGGTTGTTACCTGGCCGTTAGGGCCAATGGTTGCGTATTGCGCCAACACAGCAGTCGGCGCTGCCAGACTCAAAGCCAACAGAATCCTGGATAACATAGGACACTCCTGCACCTACTTACCTTGGATAGCCCTGGAATGGCCACTGTTGCCAAGCAGCTCACATGAATTAGCTGCTTCTGAAATCCCGAAACCTGAGAGCCCGGATTTTCCTGGCCTCGAGCTGTAGATGATTGGGCGGCCAGGTGAGGGACCCTATTCTGAGATTAGCCTCAGGCTTGGACTGTCCCCACGGAAAGTTGAGTCGCACGGCCTCGCTGCGCTCGACATTCAGGAGGCAGGCTCGCGATGAATTGACTAACTCCCGATAAACCTGGCGTACAAGCTTCGAGCCACGCCGGTATCAGTGGTGCCTTTGATAATGGCGCGCCCGTCAGGGAAGAGGGTTAGTTCGTAAGGATCGCGCCAGAATTTCAGCACAAAGTCATTGTGTTTGACCGTCCCATGGGGCTCAAGCCGGGAACGCATCTCGCTGAAGTCGACTGGCCGGTTTCTCTCGTGAATCTGGACCGAATTCCTGCCACACATGGTGATTTGGGGACGTCTCTGCCCGGCCAGGTGGACAAAATCATGCTGCTGGCAGGTCTGGCATCCGGGGCGCGGCTTTGCTGCAGATATTTCAGCGTTCTCATTGCCCCAAACGTCAAATGAGAGCAGCGTTCGTCGCAGCTTGTCTCGCGCTCCTACCAGAAACTTAATGGCTTCAGTGGCTTCAATGGAGCCCACCAGGTTTACGGCGCTGTTCAGGATTCCCGCTGTATCGCAGGTTTCCACCGTGCCTTCCGGCGGAGCGGGAAAGACGCAGGAAAGGCAAGCCGTTTCACCCGGGATAATGTTCATGGTCACGGCATAGGCAGCAACCGCAGCGGCATAGATCCAGGGCCTGCCGTTTTTCACAGAGAAGTCATTGATTAGATAACGGGTCTCAAAGTTATCGGTGGCGTCCAGGATTAGATCAGTAGGATTCAGCAGCGAGTCAGCGTTTTCTGGCGTAAGATCAGCTACTTCCGCAGCGACCTCCACCTCAGAATTGAACGCGGCGATCTTACGCGCGGCCGCAATCGCCTTGGGCAGGGAGTCTGCGGCATCGGCTTCATCGAACAAGCTCTGTCGTTGCAGGTTGCTGGGCTCAACATAGTCGCGGTCAATGATCTTAAGCTGACCAACTCCAGCCCTCGCCAGCAGGGACGCAACGCAGGTTCCAGTGGCGCCGCAACCGACCACCGCCACCCGCGACGCTCGCAATCTGGCTTGTCCAGTTGCCCCTATTCCTGGAAAGAGCACCTGGCGCGAATATCGGTCCGAGAACTCCATTCGCTGTTTATTATAGGTGTTTGGCTGATTGCAAGTAGCCAAGGGAATGGGTTCAGGCTTGTACCTTAGGAGAGCTTCTGCTTTGCAACAAAGGTATAAGCTACTGACATCAAAGTAGATAAAGCACGAAAAATTCACAAGAGGCAATTTTTGGCGCGTTTCCGACCACCATGCCTGGCATTCGTGTTGTGCTTTGCCGTCTGCGCTGCCCAGCAGCAGCCGAGCACGTCTGTGCAGCAATTGCCCAATTCTGCCCCGGTCCAGGCTGCCACGCACGTGCCGCAGGGGCTCAATGCCTTACAGGGGCTCAAGGTCACCGGCGTTCAGATCAAGAGTGAAGCGGTGGAACATCCGGAGTGGCTGGTTCAGAACCTGCCGCAGAAAATCAACCAGCCCCTGGACAAGTACAGGGTGCGGGAGTCCGTACAGGCGCTTTATGACACTGGCCGGTTTTCTGAGATTCAGGTAGAAGTCCAGCACACCGGCCCTCAAGCCGTTGCACTCACCTTTGCCACGCGAGAAAACTACTTTATCGGATCGCTTAATTCTGAGGGCTCAACCACCCGTCCTACAGACAGCCAGCTCATCACCTCCAGCAAGCTGGTTCTGGGCGAGTTGTTTACCGATGAGAAAGTGCAGGACGGGATCCAGCACATGCAGAGGACGCTGCAGGAGAGCGGATATTACAAGGCCACGATCCAGCCTTTTTATGAATGGGACTCGCGCAATCAGCAGGTGAAAATTCTGTTTGTTGTAAACAAAGGCAGGGCGGCGCGAGTGGGAGTAATACATCTCACCGGGGATTCCGGGCTGACGCCTGGTCTCGTGAGCGCCATTTCCGGCCTCCACACCGGCAGGCAAGTCACCTCCGATCGTGTTACGCGCGCGCTGCAAAAACTCCGCAAGCACTATCAGGGAGAAAAGCGCCTTGAAGCCCAGGTGGTGATGACCGAACGCAACTACCATGCTGAGAACAATACGGTGGATTACACCTTTGATATCAACCGCGGCCCATTGGTGGATGTTCGACTGGAAGGCGCGAAGCTCCGGCAGGGCAAGATCAAGAAATTTGTACCCATTTACGAAGAAAATGCCGTCGATGACGACCTGCTCAACGAAGGCGCGCGCAACATCCGCGACTATTTCCAGAGCCAGGGTTACTTTGACGTAAGCGTCAGCTACAACCAGCTCCGGCCGGCCAATGACCGGCGTGAAGTGGTTTACTACATTCAGCGCAATGAGCGGCACAAGTTTATGGAACTGGCGATCAACGGCAATCACTATTTCAGCCGGGATGAGATCCGCGAGCGCATGTCACTCCAGCCCGCGGGCGGACTGCTGCTCTGGGGGACCTTCAGCCAGTCCATGCTGGCGCGGGATGTGGAAGCTATCCAGAATCTTTATGCCAATAACGGATTTCGTGATGCCAAAGTCACTCCACAGGTGACCGATAATTATCTGGGAAAAAAGGGAAGCCTGAAGGTCACGGTGAGCATAGAGGAAGGCCGGCAGACGACCGTGGGGAAGCTCACCATTGAAGGCAATTCCGCGGTATCCAGTGATGATATCCGCACCATGATCTCAGCCAGTGAAGGCCAGCCCTATTCCGATACCATGGTCATTAACGATCAGACGGAGGTCACCGACGGCTACTTCAACCGTGGTTTTCCCCAGATGCGTTTTGAGTACCAGACCGCGCCGGACCCCCAGGATACCCATAAGGTTGATGTTATTTATAAGATTACGGAAGGCCCGCAAATCTTCGTCGACAAAGTGCTCTATTCCGGCCTGCATTACACAAGAGGTTTTGTGGTGCAGCGAGAGATGAAGATCCAGCCCAATGGTCCGCTCAGCCAGCAGCAGATGCTGGACTCGCAGCGTCGCCTTTACGATCTGGGAATTTTCAATGAAGTCAACATGGCGGTGCAAAATCCAGACGGCGACACGACGCACAAAAACATCAATTTCCAGGTCTCTGAGGCCAAGCGCTATACCTTCAATTACGGTGTAGGGCTTGAAGTGCAGACTGGGCAGCCAACCGGCACCACGAACCCACAGGGCAAGACCGGCATCAGCCCGCGAGTTTCATTTGACATCACGCGGCTCAACTTTCGCGGGCGCGACCACACCGTTACGTTGAAGACCCGCTACGGCAACCTGGAAAAGCTGGCACTGATCGGCTATGATGCGCCGCGCTGGTTTGATTTTGAACATCTCTCGCTGAACCTGACTGCATTCTATGAACAGACGAACGATGTAAAAACCTTTACCGCCAAGCGACTGGAAGGCTCAACCCAGATCAAGCAGGAAATCAACAGGGCCACCACGCTGCTCTATCGGCTTATTTACCGTCGCGTCAGCACAACCAACCTGGTCATTGATCCTAATCTGGTCCCGGTCTTTTCCCAGCCTGTGCGCGTCGGCATGCCGGATTTCACGTATCTCCGCGATACTCGCGATAATCCGATTGAATCACGCAAAGGCTCATTTACCAGTTTCGATATCGGTGTTGCGGCCGGGGCCTTTGGCTCCGAACCCAGCTTCACACGGCTGGCAGCGCAGAATTCCACGTACTATCCATTCCATAAACGGCGTTGGATTTTTGCGCGCTCCACCCGTATCGGCATTGAAGAACCCTTCGGCAGCACCAGCGCCGCCATAGCTGCCCCCGGACCAGGAGCGCCTCCACCCACATCATTCATTCCGCTTGCTGAACGCTTCCTCGCCGGAGGAAGCACAACGCATCGCGGCTTTGGTATCAACCAGGCCGGTCCACGCGACCTCACAACTGGCTTCCCTTTGGGCGGGGAAGCGCTGTTCATCAATAATCTTGAATTGCGCACTCCGCCGCTTCCGTTTCCTTACGTGGGCAATAACCTGAGCGCTGTGCTATTTCACGACATGGGCAACGTCTTCACCACGCCTATCGAGATGGTCCACAATTTGTTCCGGTATACGCAACAGAACCGCAGCGCTTGCCTCAGCCCTACTACTACGATCTGCAATTTTGATTATGTCTCACATGCCGTAGGGGCTGGAATTCGCTACCGAACTCCGGTTGGGCCGGTGAGTCTGGATGTGGGCTACAATTTGAATCCGCCCGCTTTCCCGATTACGGCTCCCACGGACGGCACTCTGCCACGCGCCGACGTGCTGCGCAGGTTCAATATTTTTTTCAATATCGGGCAGACCTTCTGATGCGGCTGTGTTTCCAACTCGTATTGGTGATGGCGATTGCCAGCGCTTGTTCTGCCCAGGTTGTGGACCGCATGGTTGCCGTGGTGAACAAGCGAGTCATCCTGGAAAGCGAATTGGATCAGACTGTACGGCTGGAGTTCCTGATGGCAGGGAAACCCCTGGACAAGGCTACTGAGGCGGACAGGATGGCGACTCTGGATCGCTTGATCGACCGATCTCTGCTGGACCAGCAGGCTGTGCGCACAGAAATGCTGGATCCCGAACCCCAGGAACTTGCAGACAAGGTGACAGAAATTCGTCGTCAGCTTCCCGACGCCCAGACGGAAGAGGGCTGGCACAACATACTGAACGATTACGGGTTGACTCAGCAGGACGTGGAAGAAAATCTCAAGTCGCAGATGCGGATCCTGCGCCTCATCGATATGCGTTTTCGCGGGCTGGTGAGAGTAGATCCCAGCGCCATTGAAACCTATTACAACCAGACGCTTCTACCTCAGCTTAAGGCCCACGGAGCCGCGGCGCCGCCGCTCAATGAAGTTTCGCAGAAGATTGAGCAGATTCTGGTGGAGCAGGGAATTGATGAAATGCTGGCGCGCTGGATGGACACACTACGGGGGCAGGCGCATATAGAGAAGATGATTGGCAACGGTAGCGAATCCCATGAGGCGCGACCGTGAGCACTGTTGTTGCAGCCTCGCCAGGAAAGAAAAAACGCCTGCGCAGAGCGTTTGCGGGCGCTGGTATTGTCCTTCTGATTTTCCTTGGCCTGGCAGCTCTCTACCTGAATAGCGATTCTTTCCGGCAAAGTGTCCGGAACAGGGTGGTGGCGCAACTTGAGCACATGACGGGCGGCAGGGTGGAGTTGCAATCGCTGGATTGGACGTGGACTTCACTGCGCATTGATGCTCGAGGGTTGACCATCCACGGTCTTGAATCGCCCGGCGCAGCGCCTTATGTTCACGCAGACCGCATTGCTGTAAGCGTCAGGATTGTGTCGCTTTTTTCGCGGCAGATCGCACTGAGCAATGTTTCTGTCGATCGTCCCATTGTTCACATCATCGTGTATCCTGACGGGTCCACAAACCAGCCTGCACCTCAGAGGCAACAAGCCGGCGCTAGTTCATCTCCGGAGCGTCTGTTTGATCTTGGGGTGACTCACCTTGAGGTCAGCAATGGAACGCTGCTCCTGAACCAGGAACAAATTCCATTCGCTCTTACCGGCGACCGGCTTTCCAGTGGCATCAGCTACTCACCGGCAGAGAAGGGCTATGAGACCAACCTCTCCATGTCCCTGGCAGCTGCGAAATGGCGGAACATGGCTGCCCGCCGCGGCGATATTGACATGCAACTGCTGCTGCGCACCAATGACGCGGAGATACGGTCATTGCGCATCGCCAGCCAGGGATCAACTTTTGAGGCCAGCGGCACGCTCAAGAATTACAACCATCCAGAAGTGCAACTGCAATATGCCGCGTCGCTCGATCTGGCAGATGCAGGCAAGCTAAGCGAAACTCCAGAACTTCGCAACGGCCGTGCCGATCTCAAAGGAACGCTGGATTACCAGCGAAACCGTTATCTCAGCCGCGGCAACATCAACGTGAAAAAACTGGAGTGGAAAGATAGTGAACTCCACATATCTGATGTGGATGGTTCCGCAGCGTACACCCTGGATCAGGACAGGCTTTTTCTTGCAAAACTTGGCGGCAAAGTTCTGGGTGGAACTGTGAACGGTAACTTGCAGGTAAGCAACTGGAGGTCAACCGGAACGCAGGCCAGACAGAAGCCCCAGAAGGGAATTCTTAACCTCCAGGTTTCCGGTGTGGAGGCAAACCGGTTGGCGAATGCGGCAGCAGAACCGGAAATTCCGCTAAGAAAGCTGGATCCGGTTGGAAGCATTTCAGGCACTGTCAAAGCCACATGGACCGGATCACCTCAGCGAAGCGTTGCAGAATTGAATCTGGAGGTAAATCCACCGCAGAATCCCGCGCCACAGCAGACGCCCTTAATTGGCCAGTTGCGCGCCACGTACCGCGGCGATTCCCGCATTTTGGATGTGGCGGCCCTGAATCTGGCTACCCGCGCGATTCGCGTGAACGCCACCGGCCAGCTTGGCTCAGACAAGGCACAAGCTAACGTTTCAGTGAACTGCACGAGCTTGTCTGAAGTCAGGCCCATGCTGGCGGCCCTGAGCCCGGGGACACGAATTCCGATTGTGATTGAGGGGCGCGCTGCATTCAACGGCTCCGTATCGGGAAGGTTCAATGCGCTGGCAATCCACGGCCGTTTAGGGCTGGAAAATTTCGATACTGTGACTTCGCCATTGCAAGTGCTCGAAGCCACAGCGGTGCCTCCTCTGCAGGCAAAGCAAGTGCAGCGTATTCATTGGGACTCACTCGTGGGAGATTTGAGCTATTCCCCATCCAACATTGCTCTGAAAAATGGAGTGCTCCATCGCGGCAAAGCGAATGCAACTTTCTCGACCAGCGCTGCTTTGCGGCAGGGCCGTGTTGATGAGAATACCAGCGTCATCAGTCTGGCCTTGCATCTGCAAGACGCGCCGGTAGAGGAGCTTGAGCCGCTGCTCGGGCTGAATTATCCCGTGACGGGAATTCTCACCACGGACTTGAATGTTTCCGGCACTCCGGCCAATCCGCGCGGAAGGGGCAGCGTTCAAATTGCAAAGATGACTGCCTACCGTGAGCCCTTCAAGATATTCCGCAGCCAGGTGCAGATTGCCACGAACACCATTCAACTGAGTGACATTTTCCTGGCCCACAATGGCGCAAGCCTGACGGGAAGGTTTTCTCATAACTTTGCTGCTGATTATTCTGACTTTGATCTCACAGGCGAAAACATTAATCTTGCGGCGATGCACCTGTTGGATCTGCCGCGGCTTACCATCGCCGGAAAAGCTGGGTTTCACGTGACCGGATCCGGCAGGGAAGACGCACCTGTTCTGAATGGCGAATTGAACCTGAGCGATCTGGTGTTGAACCAGGAAACAGTGGGGACCATGAAGATCACGGCGGAAACCCACGGCTCGGACATGTTGCTCCAGGGACGCTCGCGGTTTGAAGGTTCCACGCTGAACATGGATGGCGACATTCAGTTGCGCGGCGACTGGCCCGGTCAAATGAAATTGAAATTTGCCGATCTGGATTTTGATCCGTTGATTCGGGCGTACTTCCAGGGACAGATCACGGGCCACTCATCCATTGCAGGCACGATTGATATTCGCGGGCCGTTCCGCCGGCCGCGCGATCTGGTGATCAGCGGTGTAGCTGACCAACTCTCAGCGGAACTGGAACACGTCAAGCTGCACAATGACGGTCCGGTACATTTCTCCATGGACACAGAATATGCGCGCATGGACCAGTTTCATCTGGTGGGCGAGAACACAGACGCTTATGTCCAGGGCGGCATGCGGCTTTCCAGCGATCACTCGCTTGACTTGCGCACCAAGGGCCGCGTGGATTTGCGCCTGCTGCAGGGGTACAACCCAAATATCATCGCATACGGTCCCGCAAACTTTACGGTGAACGTTGGCGGTACGTTGGCTCGTCCGCAGATGAGCGGCCAGGTAGACCTGGTGGATGCCGGCATCTCTTTTCTTGATTTGCCCAACGGGCTCAGCCACATCAACGGCACATTGGTTTTTGTGCAGGACCGCGTGAGAATCCAGAAGCTGACTGCGCAAACCGGCGGCGGCGTTTTGAATGTGGGCGGCTTCCTGGCATACCGCAACGGGCTCTTCTTTGACCTGACGGCAACAGGAAAGGATGTTCGTTTGCGCTATCCGCCGGGCGTAAGCGCTTCGGCTGACGCCAGCCTGCGTTACACGGGATCTGCCAAATCCTCTTTGTTGACGGGCGATGTTACGGTAACGCGCTTTGGCATGAATCCAAATTTTGATTTTGCCAATTACCTGGCGCAGAGCAGAAAAGCCCCGGCGCTGGCGACGCTGAATCCGTTCCTTGATAATCTGCGGCTCGATGTGCACATTACTTCTACGCCGGAATTGAGAGTGGAAACGTCCCTGGCGAAACTTTCCGGTGATTTGGACCTTCATCTTCGTGGCACGGCCGCACGGCCCGCTCTGTTGGGGCGCGTGAACATTGCTGAAGGCGATATCTTCTTTCAGGGAACCAAGTATCGCCTGGAGAGAGGCGATATCAGCTTTACCAATCCGGTCACGATTGAGCCCGTTATCAATATGGAAATGTCGGCCAGGGTGCAGGATTATGACATCACGATCGGGCTTCACGGAACCGTGGCAGCGGGCAAGAACCTGAGTATGACGTACCGTTCTGATCCCCCGCTCTCGAATGCCGATATCATTGCGCTGCTGGCATTCGGACGGACACGCAGCCAGGGACTCTACGCCGCCTCGCAGCCCGGCCCCGCAGGCAATGACAGCTCTTCAGCCTCCAATGCCATCCTTGGGCAGGCGCTCAATGCCACGTTCAGTGATCGCGTGCAGCGGCTGTTCGGCGCGAGCCGGGTAAAGATTGATCCGCAGTTCATTGGGTCAGAAAACAATCCGAGCGCGCGTGTCACCATTGAACAGACCATCAACAACAACATCACTCTTACCTACATCACCAGCCTCACGCAATCGGCAGAGACGGTGGTGCAGGTGGAATACAACATCAACAAAAATGTTTCCATCGTAGCTGTCAGGGATGAGAACGGAGTGCTTGGATTTGATGTGCGCATCCGCCGGCGCAGAAAGTGACCCTTCCAATGCCAGACGAGCCATTCTCGGCAGAACGAAGCGCCATGGTGGAAGATCAGTTGCGCAGCCGAGGCATTCAAGATGAGCGCCTGCTTGCGGCCATGCGTCGCGTTCCGCGCCATGAATTTATCAGCCAGGAAAAATGGGAACAGGCATATGCCGACCATCCCGTCACCATCCCGGAACAGCAGACCACATCGCAACCCTACATTATCGCCGCCATGATCCAGGCCGCCGAGATCAAGCCCGCAGATAAAGTGCTGGAAGTAGGCGCGGGTTCGGGATACCAGACAGCGTTGCTGGCAGAGCTTGCGACGCAGGTGATTGCCCTTGAGCGCTATGCAACTCTCGCTGCCTCAGCGCAGGGAGCGCTGCGGCGGCTCGGGTATCGCAACGTGGTAGTGGTAGAAGGGGATGGCACTTTGGGCTGGGAACCAGCGGCGCCTTATAACGCCATCATCGTCTCGGCGGCGGCGCCTCGCATTCCTCCCGCGCTGCTGGAACAGCTCGCCTCAGGAGGAAGGCTGGTGATTCCCATTGGCGACGCTCAGCAGCAAACCCTGCAGCTTTTCCGCAAGCAGCCGGACGGCATGATTTCCCGCACCATGATGGAGGGCTGCCGCTTTGTTCCTCTCATTGGACGCCATGGGTTCGCGGCGTGATGTCACCATTC
>DASUBD010000478.1:0-7870 GCA_035763445.1 Candidatus Angelobacter sp. | reverse complement strand
TGCTGGTTGCATTGCAGCGCGATCATCATCTCCGGAGTGGTGAAACTCTTCACGATCGGCTTGTCCGTGGGCATCTGAGTTTCATTCCAGGCGGGGTTCTTGCTGGGCATGTCGTGAATATTGTGGTCGGCTTGGTCAGTGTTGGTGATTTTGAACGGCTGTTTAGCCATCACCCCCATCATGTGCGGCGAGTACCGGCAGTTCTTCTGATCGAGCACCACGGGGTCGGAAGGAACCGGATAGGGACCAGCCGGCGCGCCTTCCTTCACATAGACGAAGACATTGGCCAGCTTGCCGGTCTTTACGACCACTGTCTCCGCGGGTTGCGGAGTCTGCGGGCACATAGGATCAGCCGTCATATCAATCGTAGGCACGCGAGGTATC
Organism: Candidatus Angelobacter sp.; assembly: GCA_035763445.1. Lineage (GTDB taxonomy): Bacteria > Acidobacteriota > Terriglobia > Terriglobales > Acidobacteriaceae > Angelobacter. Next base: position 7,486 of record DASUBD010000478.1, on the reverse strand, counting down.
GCGCCTTTGAAATCGACTACTCCCTTAACACTGCCGGCATTTGCCAGATCAGGAGTTGCGGCAGGAGCAGCCGCTGGTGCCGCGGCTTCGGCGGTGCCCGCCGAAGAATTACTTGACGTTTGCTGAGAGGAAGGCTGCGATTTGCAGCCCGCGAGTAGTAGCAAGAGGAATAAAGAAGCGAATATGTTTTTCATTTTGAATACTGGCAGAATATTCCAGCCTGAACGGTTTTTCCAGTTAACCGGCAGACTGTCTCAAAAATTTCAAACTCATCTGGCAGCCGCTGCCACGGCTTCCATATTCTGAATCACCGCATCAGTGAACTCGCTGGTTCCAGAGACGCCGCCGACGTCGCGCGTGATGTGCTTTTTCTCTTTGTAGGTGCGTTCCAGTGCAGTGTAAATCCTGTCTGCCGCTTCCACTTCATGGAGATGACGCAGCATCAAGATCGCGGACTGCAGCAGCGCCGTAGGATTTGCCATGTCCTTCCCAGCGATGTCAGGCGCAGAGCCGTGAACAGCCTCAAAGATGGCGCAACCGTCTCCCAGATTCGCTCCGGGCACCAACCCCAGCCCTCCTACAAATGCGGCGCAGAGATCGGAAACAATATCTCCGTACAGGTTTTCCATTACCAGCACGTCATATTGGTAAGGATTCAGCACCAGTTGCATGCAGGTATTGTCAATGATGTGCTCGGCGTAAGGGATTTCCGGATACTCTTTGGCAATTTTCCGGCAACAGTTCAGGAAAAGGCCGTCGCTCATCTTCATGATGTTGGCTTTGTGAATGGCATGGATCTTTTTTCGATTTTCCCGCCGCGCAAACTCAAAGGCAAAGCGGGCGATCCGCGTAGAGGCCTTCTCCGTGATGATTTTGAGCGCTTCCACTACTCCCGGCACCACCTCATGCTCAATGCCAGAGTACTCACCCTCGGTATTCTCGCGAACAATCACCAGATCAACGGCAGGGAACCGAGTGGGCAGGGAAGGCAGGCTGTGGACAGGCCGAAAATTCGCATAGAGCTCGAATTTGCGCCGCAATGCCACATTGATGCTGGAAAATCCGCCGCCGATCGGCGTAGTGATTGGCCCTTTCAGGGCTACGCCGGTGCGGCCAATGGATTCGGTCAGTTCTTTGGGAATGTATTCGCCTGTGGTGGCGTAGGCCGTTGCGCCGGCGTTTACTGTTTCCCAATCAATCTTCACGCCGGCCGCTTCCAAAATTCTTACAGTTGCCTTAGTGACCTCCGGACCAATTCCATCTCCGGGAATGAGCGTTACCTTATGTGCCATGTCACCTGCTTACTCGGGGCCCAATTGTTCATTTTACCGGAGCCTTTGCCTTGACGACCTTCGGCTTCTCTGGAGTGTTGTGTAACAGTTGCTCAAGTTCGGCGTGGAATTCACTGACGTCCTGGAAATCGCGGTATACAGAAGCAAACCGGATATACGCGACTTTATCAATCTGCTTCAAGCGCTCCATGATCTGCTCTCCGATTTCGCTGGCGGTGCGTTCGCGATCAGGAGAATCAACCACAAACTGCTCGACCTCATTGACAATCTGTTCCATCTTGCCCATGGAGACAGGGCGCTTCTCGCAAGCGCGGAGGACGCCGGAAAGTACTTTCTGGCGCTCAAATTTCTCCCTGCGGCCGTCCTTCTTCACGACCATGTAGGGAATTTCGTCAATGCGTTCATAAGTGGTAAAGCGCTTTTCACACTTCAGGCACTCGCGCCGGCGGCGAATTGATTCGCCTTCTTTGCTTTCACGCGAGTCCACCACCTTGTCATTCTCGAACCCGCAAAAAGGGCATTTCATGGGTGCTATATAGAGCTTTCCAGGGATGTTGTACTTCTAATTGTATCAGGGACATACGAGTGACACGGGATCGGGAGCTAAAAAGGTCACCCTTCTTTCAATGCCTGCTCTTCTTCTTGTTGGCTTTCCCGCTCCACGCGCAGGATGGAAATACGCTCAAAATGCGCCACCACCAGCCCCGCGGGTATGACCGACATAAATGTCACCAGCCAGAGCATGATGCCGCAACTGGTGGAGATCTCTGGCGAGAGATGGAACACGCCACGCAAAGTACCAATCGTGGCCAGTTGCGATCCGCCGCCGACCACCGGCAATTGCAGTACGCCGCCCATCACGCTGGCGGCGGTCAGCAGCAAGACGCTGGACAGCGTCATATTGGAAAGCCGGTGAATGGAGTAAGCATGCGTCACACAGACGTAGGCAAAACCTATGACGATCCAGATCAAAAGAGAGAGGCCAGTTAGCTTAGCGAAGGATTTGAAGTTTTTGACGGTATTCAGTCCTTCACCGAAGGCGTGCACGCGATGATAAGCAGCTTCGCCAATTTTGGGAGATATGCTCCCGAATATCCCGCGGAAAAAGGCCGACGCCTTGGCGGGGTTCTTTCTTATCCAGAAAGCCAGCGAACCCATGAAGGCGACAAAGAGCAGAAGTATGACCCCGGAGAGCTCAAAAAGAGCAAAGCTGGTGAGGTGAAATCCCAGGACTGACTTTTTGGTTCCGGCAGCGAAGCCAGGAAGTTTTCGTAGAGTATCGGCAAACCAGAGAATATTGAGCGCCATGATGAGCCCAAAGCCACCCATATCGAATATTCTTTCCACCGTCCAGACAGCTATTTGGGAAGAAATATTCAAGTTTTCCTTACGGGCAATGAGATACGGTCGAATGAATTCGCCGGGGCGGCCAAAGAGCGCCAGGCCGGTAAAGCCGATCATGGTGGGGGCAATCAGACGGGAGACCCGCGTTTCGCAAACTGGTTCCAAAAGAATTCGCCAGCGCCAGGCGCGAAGGAAATAGTCGGCGTAGATCAGAGCAATGCCTCCGGCCAGCCAAACTTTGTTGGTCTCTCCGGTGGCCGCCCAGAACCGCTGCCAATCGAATTTGCGCCACGTTCTTACCTGGAGATAAATCAGTCCGGCCAGAATGACCAACACCGCTGCCGTGACAAGAACGCGCTTTTTGTTCTTCATGAAGTTTCAGGACTGAGCTGCAGGACCGCCACAAAAAACAACGCGCCGAATGAGGCGCGCGTCTCATGAACCCTATTGTAAATGCTGGATGGGTGTCTCAGGGGGTGCTTTGAAGATTGGAGGCGCTGGCTTGTTGCTGTGCCTGAGTCTGCTTTGGAATGCTTTTTGCCTTCTGCTGGGTCTTAGCTGCCTGAGACGCTTTCTTCCGGGCCGCTTCTGCCCGTAGTTCAGCACGCTTTTTCGCATTGAAGTCACGGATGATGGCGGCAACGTAAGCCCGGGTCTCACGGTAGGGCGGCACTCCATGGTATTGCTGAACGCGGTGGGCACCCGCATTGTAAGCTGCCAGGGCTTTGACCGGATCATCGTGATACTGCTCCAGCAATGCGTTCAGGTGAGCTGTGCCGGCTTGAACATTGGCTTTGGGATCGAACGCATCTTTTACGCCAAGCTGGGTGGCTGTCTGCGGCATCAGCTGCATCAGCCCTTGAGCGCCTTTCCGCGAAATGGCATGAGGATTGAAGTCGCTTTCCGCCTTAATGACGCTGGCCACAAAGTCCGGATCGAGTTGATACCTGGCGGCGATCTCTTTCACCATGACGTCAATGTCAGCCCGACTGGCCTTCATGGCTGGAGATGGAGAGGCAGAGACAGATGGCTCAACGGCGGACACTGCCGCTGGAGAAACGGGTGTAGTCGCCGTGGCTGAGACTGGCTGAGCCGCTGGGGCAGGCTGCGGGTCAGGCGGCAGATCACTTAAGAGAGAGTCATCCTTATCGTAAGAGGAGATTTGATCCGAGGGGATATCAAGATGCCCGCCCGGGATGTAAAGCCGGGTGATGGAACCGGAAACCTCTTTGCGCAGAAAGGGAATCGACGACCCATTCTTCAGGATTGCCAGATCGGCGGCCGAAGCGGAGAGCTGGCCTGCAATCAGCAACAATGCAATCCCGATTGGCCTCAAAACAGACATACTGATCCCAGCTAACTATTGTCCCTGAATTTGGGCCTGAAAGCCAGCCCCAAATAGCTCCTCAAGGGCCTGGGCAACGCCGCTTTCCGCATTGGTGCCGGTGATTTTCCAGCCATTCTGCTTGATCTCTTCTGTGGCGTTCCCCATGATTACAGGAACCCCTGCAAATTCAAGCATTTCCATGTCGTTATAGTTATCGCCAATGGCCATGATCTGGGAGCGCGGGACCTGATGCAGTTCGGCCCAGCGGCGTAAAGCATGACCCTTGGAGCAGTCGCGGTTCAAGATATCCAGAATGCACAGATCGCGATGGTCATACTGGGTGCGAACGATCGTGATTTCGTCCAGGAAATTGGCCTCGGCGAGATGAAGTTGCGCTTCCCGCATGCGGGCCACCTTTCCGCAATACATGGCCTGAATGGGGTCGTCTTCGCGCAACGCGTCTTCCAGCGGAGCGATGTACTGGATGTAAGTTTCATTGTGCTGAATCCACCGCGCGATCGTCTGGTTCAACTCTTCTACCCGTTCCAAGACCAGAGCACCGTGTCCGGGACGATCAAAGGTGAGAACAGCATTCCCACGGAAGCGCTCCATGTGCTGGATGAGCTTGATGGCTGATGGGCGGGGAAGCCGGTCAAGGTAGAAGGTCTCCCCTTCAGTTGACCGGATCAGTGCTCCGTTAGAACTGATAAGCCAAACTGGAAACCCCAGTTCTTTCGCGATGGGTAAGGCGTAGTCGTGCCGACGTCCGGTCGCCAGAAGGATCTCGGCGCCGCAGGAATGCGCAGCGCGCAGGGCCGCGACGTTTCTGGCTGGAACCTGAAAGTGCTGGTCAAGCAGAGTGCCGTCAATGTCAATGGCGATCAGCCGGACGGGAGGATTCACTGAAATGATTGTAAGCGATCAACGGGCATCGACGGAGGTCCTCTCACGAAAGAGGGGCTATTCTCAGAAGTTTTGTGAGGCTAAAAGCGCATTCTGCGATTAGATGCCCAGATACGCTGCGCGCACCATCTCATTGCCTAGCAGGTTTTTGGCTGTGTCTTCCATCAGCACGGAGCCATGCTGGATGACGTAGCCGCGATCAGAGATGCTCAGACCACTGACAACGTTCTGCTCCACAATCAGCATGGTGATGCCAGTGTTGCGCACTTCCTGAATTTTCTCGAATACTTCATCCACAACCTTCGGCGCCAGGCCGAGCGAAGGCTCGTCGAGCAGAAGCAATTTTGGGCGCGCCATCAGCCCGCGTGCGATAGCCACCATCTGTTGCTCGCCGCCGGATAGCGTTCCTGCAAGCTGGTTCATGCGTTCGGCCAGACGCGGAAAGAGCGTGAGCTGCTCCTGCAAACTTTCTTTCATGTGAGCGCGAGAACGCGGACTGTATGCTCCGAGAGAGAGGTTCTCGCGCACGGTCATAAAAGGAAATACCTGGCGGCCTTCAGGGACATGGCTGATGCCGAGTTCGACCATGCGGTGAGCAGGCACGCGGGAGACATCCTGCCCGGCAAAGCGCAATGATCCGGCCGCAGGGCTTTTTGCGCCTGAAATTACGCGAAGAGTGGTAGTTTTGCCGGCGCCGTTTGCTCCGATCAGCGTAACAATTTCTCCGGGGAAAACGCGCAGGCTTACTCCGAACAGGGCCTGAAGATCGCCGTAATACGCAGTGACGTTCTCGAGTTGCAGAAGGGGAGAAGTGGGTGCGCCGTTGCCGGGAGTCATTGCACGATCTCCTTATATTTGGCGCCGAGGTACGCTTCAATTACGGCGGGATTCTTGACCACTTCTTCCGGTTTGCCTTCGGCAATTTTTGCTCCGTAATCAAGCACCACAACCCGGTCAGCGATTTTCATAACCACCTGCATCACATGCTCGACGCCGCCAACAACGCTGACGCCCCACTCCGGCAAACGCTTGACTAGAGCCGCCAAAGCCAGCGCTTCCGCTGTGGTCAGACCGGACACAACTTCATCGAGCAAGATCAACTTAGGCTTTGTTGCCAATGCGCGAGCGATTTCCAACCGTTTGAGCGCAGCCAGAGGAAGGCCGCGTGCGGGAAAATCTTTGAGGTGCGGCATCTGGAGGAACTCAAGAACTTTTTCCGCTTCTTCTTCTGCCTTGGCAACATTGCTGGTGTGCATGAACGCGCCCAGCATCACATTTTGCTGGACCGTCAGGCTGGGCAGCGGTTTGACGATCTGAAATGTGCGTCCGATTCCAAGGCGCGCCGAATCGTGTGGCGGCATGCGCGTGATGTTGTGGCCATTAAAAATGATGGTTCCTTCATCAGGATGCAGGAAGCCGCTGATGAGATTGAAAACTGTGGTTTTGCCTGCGCCGTTAGGACCGATGACGAATAGGATCTCTCCTTGCTGCATGCCGAAAGAGACATCTCTGACAGCGCGAAGACCACCGAAACGTTTGGAAACACTTGTCAGTTCGAGACGCGGTGTCATGGCTCCGCTCCCTGAGGTTCAACGCGGCCCATCGTGGATGAGGCAGTGCTGGTTGGCGGCTTCTTCCTGCGCTTCAGCCGCTCCTGCAGCCCACCCACAATTCCTTCGGGCAGAAACAGAACCACCAGCACAATGAGCGTGCCGTAAATCAGCAGGTGACGCTCGCCGAATTCGTTTTTAAAAAGTTCTGATGCAGTGAGCAGAAGCACAGCGCCAATGATTGATCCAAGCAGCGTGCCTGCTCCGCCCAGCATGGCGATGATGGCCATCTGCACGGAGATATCAATGGTCAGGACGCTATCCGGGACGATGAACTGGAACGCGCTGCCATAAAGTGCGCCTGCGAGTGCGGTAAGAAAGGCGCTGATCAGCAGGGAGCGCAACTTGTAATTTGCCGTGTCAATGCCGACGGCACTGGCCGTGTCTTCGTCTTCACGGATTGCCATGAGGTAGTAGCCAAAGCGCGAACATGAAGTCCAGTAATTGATGAGAAAACTGATGACGGCGAGGATGACTGCGGAGAAATAGAAGAGCTTCCAAAAAGATGGGCCGGTAAAGAGAGTAGGCGTGCTCAGCCCGATGGCTCCGCCGGTGATATCAAGATTGGCCGCTCCCAGGCGCAGCACCTCAGCAAAGGCGATTGTGGCCAATGTGAAGTAAGGGCCACGCAGGCGGAAGACGATTTTGCCAATCACACCTCCAATCAGAGTGGCAAACAGCGCGGCGAGGACGAGGGAAATCCACATGGGAATGTGGTGCGAGGTGAAGATAGCAAGGCCGTATGCGCCCATACCGAAGAAGGCCGCATGTCCGAGAGAGAGCTGGCCTGCGTAGCCGCCGACGAGGTTCCATGCCAGTCCAAGAGCAGCAAACAGGGCGATGCGGAAGGCCACCTGCTGCAGATAGTTGTTACTGCTCAAAAGAGGCAGGCAGCTAAGCCCGAAGGCAACGGCCATGAGTACCCAGAATCTCCAGCCGCTCATGCCCGTTGCCTCCCGAAGATGCCGCTGGGCTTAAGTGACAGCACCAGGAGGAACAAGATAAAGTCG
>DASUBD010000477.1:0-5945 GCA_035763445.1 Candidatus Angelobacter sp. | reverse complement strand
GCGCCGCGCTCGAGGGATCCGGAGATCACCGCGCCCAGGCCAATCTCGCCCAGATCAATGATGCGGCCGTAAAGAATGATCTCTTCGCCTTCGCCCTCGCCCTGTGCCTTGACCTTCAAACGCTGGTCAAAGGGATACCGTGGCGCCCGGCGCAGCTCACGCTGTCCTGCCTGCTCTTGCGCAGAAGCCGGCCGCAGCACTTCAAGAGCAGCCAGCATGCCAATTTGCCCGGAAAGCTGGCGGCGCATGCGCGAGATTCGAATCTGCTGGTGAATCACGAAGATGTTGAAGATCAGAATGGCGACAAACAATCCGGGGATCGCCAGGTCCCAGTGATGGAGGGTGAAAAAGTCTTTGCGCGGGCCGGGAAGTGAAAGCGAGAATACGCCCAGGCTCAACAGCAGCATGATGAAAAGGGCGGTGGCCCATCGCCACCATTCCTGGCGCTCCAGCCGTTCCAGTCCGGCCTGGATCTCTCGCATGCTTGGGCCGGAAACTTTCTCTTTCAACTCCATACTCACCCGTGCACCCGGCAATGCTTCTGCCGGTTAAATTCCGATTTGATCATTATTATGAGCAACAAACTTAAGAAACGAAGATGACTTTAGACGCGGGACGTTACGGTGGTACCCGAGATGAAGGGTTTTATCGCGGATGAACGCGGATTGGCGCGGATCGCACCGGCAGGGTGGTGCGGGTGGCTTACAGGTTATCTTTGGTGGATCAAGCGGCGCGGCGGACTGTCCTCCGGACCAATCTGGCCTTTGTCTCAGGCTTCACCACGGCGACTTCAGGTTCTGTGAGCGCCTGCGCCAGGGTTGCCGGCTTACGGATCTCGACTTTCGGCTCGGTCGTGATTCGCCTGGTCTCCGTTATCACCAGTTCCCTCTTTCCAGTGCGCTTCGGTTTGGAGCGATTGATCTTTTTCGCGCGCTTCATTGGAATTCCCTCCATCGATTCCGGCATCGGCTAGCTACAAGTTTTGACATCGCGCCGGAAGCCAGGGGTTGCACGCAAGGCAAGCAGGCTGTCTTCTCTGGATCGAGGGCGGGTGAGCGGAAAGCTGAGCAGCGGTGTAGCTCCCGCCTATATTTTCCAGGGACTGAGGTCGCAGGTTAAATTCCTGAGCCTTCCAGCGAGCTTCTACGCTACACTTTTCCGCACAAAATCATTGCAAAAGGAGTGGATCCCGTGAAGCCGCTCAGAGGCCCCATCCAGTGGGTGGTTCTGCTCATTATTATTGCCGTCGTTGTGGTCGGGCTGCCGGCCCTGCTTACTCCGTGGGGATTTTTCATGGGCGGGCGCTTTCACGTGATCCCGTCGTGGACCGGCTGGGGAAAAATGCATTCCAACAAAGCCGGCGGCGACTACGTGATCATGATGACGATTTCTCCCAAGACAGGGAAAGGACTGGGCCCGGCGCACGTCGACGGCAATGCCTGGCTCTGCACCCCGCGCGGAGAAAAATTCACCCTCCACCTGGGCGGCGACTTTCAGAAAGATATCCGGCTTGACAGCAATGGCAAGACCGCCAGCTTCTATATGAACACCTACACTGTGAAAAGCCAGTTCACGGGCGACGATCGTCCTTACCTCGAGTTCCGCGGAAAGTGGAACAACCCCGACCTGGTGCTGGACGATCACGGCTCGATTGCGCGCAACTTCGCTCCTGACGCGACCTTGTGGCCCAAACGCGGCAACGAGCGTCCTTATATCAGCGAGGTGGTGCCGGTGACGCTGCATGAGGGCGGCAAAACGGAGTGGGAAGCGGCATGTGCGAAAACCAGCCATTAGCCCTTAGCCGAACTGAAATTCTTACCGCGGATTTCGCGGATGAACCATCACCTCAAGTCCGAGTTCGATAAGCTCTTCGGATTGTTCTATCCTGAAAAGATGCAGGGAACCCGCATTAGCCTCTTGCTTTTGGCTTCGCTGACGGCCTGTCTTTTATTGAGCACGGTGGCCGTCGCGCAAAATGCTCCTGACGCCGACAGCGACCACGACGGGCTGTCTGATCGGCAGGAGCAGGCTTTGCTTGAGCAGTTCCGGCCGGCGTTCATGATCAGCGCAAGCGACTGCGCGGTTCGTCCTTCCAGCTTTGAGCCCGGCAATGTTGTTCCCACGCCGGTCGCCGCCGATGGCACCATTTACGGCCAGGTATTTCCCGTCGTTTTTCCGGGTCGGGGCTCCAACTATCTGGAGATCCATTACTACACGCTTTGGGACCGTGATTGCGGACGCAGGCCGCATCCCCTGGATGTGGAACATGTATCGGCCATTGTTACCAATCCAAAGGGATCCAATCCGCAGGCCCTGTACTGGTATGCGGGAGCGCATGAGAATACTGCATGCGACATCAGCAGCGGCGCTCGCGCGGGCGCAATTGCGGCGGGACAACATGGCCCGGTGGTGTGGAGTTCCGGGGGCAAGCACGCGCTCTATCTCCGGAGGGGCATGTGTCAGCACGGTTGCGGCGCGGACTCCTGCGCTGATGACGTGGAACTGGCGCAAAACGGGCCGGTGATCAACATCGGCGAGATGGGCGCTCCGGCCAATGGAGCGGTGTGGGTTGCGTCGCCGCAGTGGTTCGCTGCCGACAAGATGGACAGCGATTTTTCCGCCGAGACAATCGCAACTTTAAGCGCCACCACCGGCGATACCATCGTCACGCTCAGAGGTAACAGTTCCGTGCGCGGGACCATTCAGGGAAGCGAGACCGTGCTGGACAGTACAGAAAAAGGTACAGAAATCGGCGCCCGCCACACCGGAGCAGCTCTGGATACGGCGGACAATCACACCTCAAAAAGCCTGGATAAGGCTGTCAACGCCACCGGCAGGTCTCTAAAGCGAGCGTGGAGATTTGTGTTTGGGAATCATTAGCGGATCGCCAGGAATACCAAGAACGCCGAAGAATCCAAATTAAGCAATCCGTTGAAGCGGCACTCCCTAATCACGTCTGCCGGTGATGGCCATCACATACAGCGCGAGCGGCTGGAACTATGAATTGATTTCTGGCGGGGATTTCTTCCTGGAAAGATCTTCTTCCAATTCAACATCTCTGTAAGAAGGTCACGAAGTGGCTTCTCCAAAATCCCTGCAGCTACACGTGTTCTAGTTTCACGGCTATTTATACGTGCATCGTTTATCGACTTGAGCATGCAGGCAAGTGAGCCTGCTTCACACGCCTACGCACAGCAGGGCTGACGTTCTACAGTCCGGAAAGGTCTACTAAAAATGAAACTCACATTCTTTACTCCTCCCCAATGCATGGCATTTGTGGACCCTGTCACCCATCAGCTAACGAACGCCGGAGAACTTCAACCGGGCGTGATTTATGACGTTTTTGCAGTGGTCAAGAATGAGGATGCCGTCGAGTATCCCAACGTACAGATCAACGTGGTGCACAGCGCGTTCGGCATTGGGATTCCTGGAGGCACTTCCTTTATTGTTCAGCCGGCGCCAATTGACGTGCCACCCGCGCTGAACGCGAGCCAGCCCGGCCTGGCGACGTTCCAATTTAGATTCATGGCTCCGCCCGCCGGCCACGGCTGCCTGACGGCGACCATCATCCTGACCAACGCCAAGCTGAACCAGAACCTGACGGTGGTCACGGCTCCGCAGGGCGTCGCCAGCACAATCTCATTCCTGGTATTCAGCGATGCCAACGTTGACGAAACCATGCTGCTGCAACTGGAGCAAAGGCTGGAGAACGGAACGCCGGTTACCGCGGCGGACCACTGGCAACACAACTGGGTTGTACCTCCAATCCTTACGCCCAGCAACCAGACTCCGGACAGCGTCACCCTGCATCTGCCGCGAGGAGCCACCTATTACTCCATCGGGATCAACATCACGGTTCCGGCAACTGCCACCGTGCCGCACATTTTCTTTGTGCGGGGAACAGTGAACGGTGTGGACAAAGGGTCAGTCTCGCTGATGGTGAAACCCGATCACACATTCGTCAAACCGGCTCCGTACGTCATCGGCGGGTTTGAGAGCAGCGACATTGTGCTGATCGACCCACAGGGCCACGTGGTGCCGATTATCCCCGGCCCCATGGATACAATGCTGCGCCCGAACACGGATTACTCCATGCGTGCGGTGATCCATAACAGCTCTCCAACGCCGGCCGTCAATACACTGGTCCGGTTCTGGGAGCTTCCCGGCGGCTTGAACTCGCTGGGTCAGTTGCTGGATATCCAGACGGTCACGGTGCCGCCCACCGGTTTTGTTGTGGTCACCTCGCGGAATAAGTTCCACAGCGGGGTCACCGGCAGCCACAGTTGCGGGGTGATAACGGTCTACAACCCGCAATCGGATACCTGCAATGTCGACTTCCCCACTGTCAGTTCCATCTCGGCATGGCCGGCCTTTATGCATGACGGCACACCGGGACCGATGGCGTGGCGCAATACTGACGCGATGATCGCCTTCTTCGGCGAAAAGTTCCACCTGGACCTGGTTGCGATGCGTCCAAAGCGGCCGCTTCCCGAGAAGGTGCTGCCGATCGACTTCGACATCGAGGTGGTGCACGTGCCACGCGATTGGGAGAAAGTCCCCGAGGTGGTGGATGCAACCCGGATCCTCAACGCAGCCGGCGCTCAGACCGGTTATCCTGCATTCCTGCTGCCCAAGATCCGCGACCAGTTCAAGAAATTGGATCTTGAGATTGAAGTGGAGGCAAAGGGCGTGCCGGTGGAAGCGCTGGAGACGGTTGCAGTCGGCGCCAAGGCCGGCGGCAGAACAGCCGCGCTTGCTCCTGCTCCTCTCCGCCAGTTCAAGCTGCACGACACGGGCGACAAGCCAGTGAGCATCAGCATCACCGGCAAGCTGCCGGCGAATGTACACGACGGCGATACAGTCCTGCTGCGGTGTTCAGCACGCTACCCGACGGCGGAAGGAACTGCGGGACCACGTATCCAGTTCACGGAAGCGCTGCACGTGATCAAACACTAAATCCCGCAATGGCGGCTTGCGCCGGGGGAGCAGGCCAGCCAGTACAAAGCGCCAGGACAGCGTTCTGGCGCTTTTTTTGGATAAAGCGGTCAACGCCACCGGCAGGTCTCTAAAGCGGGCGTGGAGATTTGTGTTGGGGAAGCACTAACCCCTACCGGCTATTTTCATTTCTTCCCGTATACGCGAATTTGAAAAACCGAAACGCCATGTAGAAAGCGCTCAGCATGAGCACACCGGGAACGAGCAGCGCCACGGCGCCGGAGAGCAATGTGTCTCCTTTGAAAGTGGTTGGAATGTAGCCGGAAGCTGCCAGGCCTGCCACTGCGAGAGCCAGGCCAAGAATAGCTGAGAACACACGATGCACGATCACTCCACTCTTTCTCAGAAAAGTCATTGCAACTCCCGGACTTCTGCCGCACCAAAACCGTTTCCCACGGCAATGAGTTGACCCTGATGTAATAAAGAAATCATCCGACGACGCTAAAACCGACATGTTGGTGTGAATTTCGAAGGCGATTCAGCCCCGGATGATTCCCCGCATCGCCCTATTGTCCTTTAATTCAAGTATGAGCACTTGTAACGAAAGTCACATTCAAATGCCGGATCGGCCGCGAATGAACGCGAAAACACAAGAATTGCCACTTTGTGTGCTTCGATAAAAATGGCTATGAGTTCGATTGCACACCCATCGCTGCGACCGGTTGTTTCCGCCTGTGCCAGTAATCCAGGGCCACAAAAAGAAGGACGGCAGGCACGCCGGTCAGTCCGCAAGCGATAAAGAAAATGCCGTAAGCATGAATAAGGCCGTGGGTGGTGCTCAGGCTTTCCACCTCAGCGCCGGAAAATCCCTTCAAGATCTTTCCCAGCCAGGCATAGGTTGAACTCAACAGCGCATACTGCGTGGCGGTGTATCCAACGCTGGTGAGACTCGACATATACGCTATAAGCGTAACGCCTGCAAAGCTGATGCCGAAGTTATCACCTGCCAT
>DASUBD010000476.1:0-5643 GCA_035763445.1 Candidatus Angelobacter sp. | reverse complement strand
GCTGGAGATAGTGCCCAGTTCCAAGCCGCGACGGCGCAGATTGATTCCCGCTGCAAGCTCGCTTTGTCCGGCAAGGTTCGGAATGGCTGCCTGCTGTGGCCCCAGGCTTTGCGATAGCTGGATTTTCCATCCTCGGCGCACGGTTGCACCCGCTGCCGGCATCTGCGAAACAATTCTTCCGGCCGGAACGTCAGCGGAATAAAAGCGGTTCTCAATCGAGGTGACCAGGCCCTCAGCATTGGCGCGACGCTCGGCGTCCGCAGGAGTGAGGCCGGCAAGTTTCGGTACTTGCACCTCGCGCCCGTGAATGGCAAAGCGCATGGAGAGCAATGCTGAAGCCATAAACACCAGCAAGAACACCAGGCCCAGCAGCAGGTATTGGAGGAACTTGCGCAATCAATGTGCCTCGACGGGCTCAGGTTTGTGGGGCAGAGCCACTGCCGCTCTTTTCACCACCGCTCGTCCCACTGCTCCGGGCGGAGGCGTAAATGCTTCCTGCCGTCGCGAGGGATCCGCCAGCGCCACGCGCATAAAGTCCATCCAGATGGGCAGGGCCGCCTGCGCGCCGGTTTCATTGTTCCCCAGCGTCCTTTTTTCGTCGTAGCCCACCCACACGCCGCAGGTAATGCTGGGTGAGAAGCCTATGAACCATGCGTCCGTGTAGTCGTTGGTTGTTCCTGTCTTGCCTGCGAGCGGATGGTTAAGTTTTCTGGCAGCCAGTGCCGTGCCATGCTGCACCACGCCTTGCAGCAGTTGCACCATGATGCGCGCCGTGCGAGCGCTGGTCACGTCCTTGGCTTCAGGATAGTTTTCTTCCAGCATGTGCCCATCGTAATCCGTCACCTTGGTGATCAGCCGAGGCTCCAGCCGGATGCCATCATTAGGAAAGACCGTGAATGCTGAAGTCTGCTCATAGAGCGTAAGATCGGCCGCACCGAGCGCCACAGGCAAAAATGGCGGCAGTGGCGACGTGATTCCAAAGCGCCGCGCGTACTCGTTGACTGTTGGCATTCCAACCTGCTGTGCCAGCTTTACTGCCGGAATGTTGCGCGATTCAGCCAGCGCATGGCGCAGCGTGATGGCTCCTTCGAATCGATGATCAAAGTTATGCGGCGTATAGGGCGTTCCCGCGCTGTCAAACGTGGTGGGCTCGTCCACAATTTTGTCGTCTGGATCAGCGCCGCGGTCGATGGCCGCTGTATACACAAACGGCTTGAATGATGAGCCGGTCTGCCGCTGTGCCTGCGTGGCGCGATTGAATTTTGATTCGTCATAGTCGCGCCCGCCAACCATCGCCTTGATGTCGCCCGTGGCATTGTCAATCGCCAGCAGCGCGCCCTGCGCACCGGAATCCTGTTCCAGGCTCACGCGCGCCGTGCCGTCATTGTTTACGCTGAGCACTTTCAGGTACACCACATCGCCAACGCTCAGGATTTTGCGCGGCAGTTTCGCCTGCGTCCACTTGAGCTCTGGCGGACCGATCTGCGCGGTGATGCGTCCCAGCTTGATTTTGGCAAACTGCAGCCCAATATCCATCACCAGTCCGTGTGTGTACTCGCCGGGCGTAATCGGCTGCTGCCAGTCCGGGTCCTGCCACGCTCCCAGCTTGTCGCCTTCGCGGACCACGTTTTTCAAATGGCCCTTCCATCCATGACGACGCTCATATGCCGCCAGACCGTCCAGCACCGCCTGCTGCGCCGCGCGCTGCAGATCGAGGTTGAGTGATGTGTATACCCTCAGTCCGCCTTCATGCACCTGGTCGGGGCCAAATTTCTTTTCCAGTTGCCGCCGCACCTCTTCAACAAAGTAGGGCGCGGGAGAAGTTTCCGGCGCAAGATTCAACCGCAGCGGGGCCGCCTTGGCGCGGTTGGCTTCTTCCGTGGTGATCTTGCCATCCTCCAGCATGTTGTTGATCACCAGATTGCGCCGCCGCAGCGCGCGCTCGGGAAAATTAATGGGCGAAAGCGACACCGGAGCCTTGGGCAGTCCGGCCAGCAGTGCGGCTTCTTCCAGCTTCAGGTCGCGCGCATGCTTGTTGAAGTAATACTCTGAGCCCGCTTCAAATCCATACACGCCCGATCCCAGAAAGATCTGGTTCGCATAGAGGGTAAAGATCTGTTCCTTGGTGAAGTGGCGTTCAATCTGGATGGCCAGCATGGCCTCTTGAATCTTGCGGCTGAAGTGCCTCTCCGGAGAAAGAAACAGATTGCGGCTCAACTGCATGGTCAGCGTGGACGCGCCTTCCGCCCGCCGGTTTGTCTGTATGTCGCGCCACGTGGCTCCCATCACACGCCAGAAGTTAATGCCCCAGTGGCTCTCAAAATTCTTGTCCTCTGTGGACAGGATGGCGTCCCGCAGCACCTTGGGATAATCGTTGTACTGGGCAATCACCCTGCGCTGCAGCGCAAACTGGCCAATCACCCGCCCACGGCTGTCATAGAGTTCGGTAATGGTACTGGGGCGGTAATGTTCCAGTTCGCCAATCTGAGGCAGATCAGTGGAATAGACAATCAGCAGACCCACGAGTGAGCCGACGAGCGCGGCCGTCAGCACCAGCAGCCCGACCACCACGCGGCCAACAACTCTTTTCCCCGCCAGCTGAAAGCCAGGAAGGTCTGCGAATGGAAACTTCATGGGTGGGACCTGAGGGATGAGAATAGCACTTTTCCCGGGGCATTTCTGCCCGTGCTAACCCCTAGTGCTCACCTGAGTCAGGTTCCGTTTGTTCATGCCCGTAGTGTGCGATTTGCAAAACCCTTACCGTTGAGTACGCTGATTACACTGATTTTTCAGTGATCAGAAAGAGCTGATATGTTGAGTTTAGGAGCTGTATTTTTGAGCGATCAGTAAGATCAGCGTTCATCAGCGGTAGGGTTTTTTCTCCCTGTTGAAGAGATTTCACTCATCGCGTAGCGCCTGGATGGGTTCCACGGCTGCGGCGCGACGGGCGGGGATCAGCGCTGCCAGGATACCGATAAAGATCAGTAGCACCATTACCGCCACGTAGGTCCATACATCCAGCACCTTCACGCCGAACAGAAAGCCGTTCACTAGCTTGCCACTGAAGGCCGAGATCACCAGTCCCACCACGATCCCGCCTCCCACCAATGCCGTGCCCTGGCGCAACACCATGCCAAGGATGTTCTGCCGCGTGGCTCCCAGCGCAAGACGTACACCAATCTCGCGCCGCCGATAGCTCACTACCTGCGCCAGAACACCATAGAGTCCGGCTACCACCATAAGCACGGCCATTGCCGCGAATGCGCCGATCAGGTATAACCCCAGCCGGTTGCGGAAATTGTTCTGATTGCGCGCTGCAGTGAGAGTCTGGAAGTTATCCAGGGCGTAATCTGGCGCCGCTTGCGAGAACACGGCCCGCATCTCCGGAGCGACGGCGATATTGGCGCGTGTCTTCACCATAAAGAACACTACTGTCTTCAGCAGCGCGTGATAGAAGAGAGAAGTTGTAGGGACCTGTTGGTAGGGAAGCATGACCAGCGGCTGAATTGGCTTGGCTGCACCGTGGTCAACCTGGTCCGCCAACACGCCCACAATCGTGTAAGGCTTGAGCATACCGGTGTCTGCGCCACCGAGATCAATCTGCTTACCCAGCGGATTCTCTCCCGGAAAATACTTGCGAACCAAGGCCTCATTCACCGCCACAACAAATGGTGTGGACTGCGTGTCGTCTTCGCTGACCATGCGGCCCTGCAGCACAGGCGTACCCATCAGGTTTGCGTATCCTCCGCTCACAGCGGCTACTCTTGTTTGCGGACTGCGGCCCTGCTCCTTGGGCCGGCCGATCACGTCAAAGCTTGATCCCAGGTCGATCCCGGAGAACGGAGGCGCGGTCATCAGCGCGGCGTCCTGGATTCCCGGACTGTGCCGCAAGCGATCGAGCAATGGCTGATAGACGGTGGTCGCAAGCGAAGGTGCTGCTGGCTGATTCGTCTGAGCCACTTCCATGTTTCCGAACCCGGAGGCATCCGCCGGCATGGCGGTGAAGTAGGTGAGATTGGCCACGTCAAAGCCAAGCCGCGCGTGCTGCAGGTTCCAAAGCGTGCGGAAGAGCAGTCCGGTGCAGATCAGCAGCAGCGCGGAGAGTGCGACTTCGCCCGCGACAAGCCATCCGCTCGTGCGTCCCCCCACGGAGCGGCTGCCTACGCCTCGCGATGCGGCCTGGAGCGCGGGTTGAGGATCAGTGCGCGCTGCGAAAAATGCCGGCAGCAGAGAAGAGAGCAGCGTGGTCATGGTCGCAATGACCACAAGCGCCAGCAATACTGTCCAATGCATTGCGATATCGTTGCTGCGTGGAATGGTGTCCGGCGGCAGCTTATGGACGGCAGTAATCGCCAACTCGGCGAGCCCGAATCCGAAGAGGCATCCGAGCAGGCTGAGCACTCCGCCTTCCACGATGAGTTGCCGCACCAGCCGCATGCGTCCTGCTCCGAGTGCCGCGCGCACGGCGAACTCCTGTCCACGGCCAATGCAGCGCGCCGCCAGCAGGTTGGCCACGTTGGCGCAGGCAATCAGCAAGACGAGCGCCAGCGCGAGGACCAGTCCGATAAACACGGGCCGTACCGGTCCGGTAATGAGCTCCTGATAGAGAGAGGCATGCAGTTGCAGGTCGCGGGCATTTTGCGGATCACTTTGGCTGATTCGGTGAGCAATGGCCGTGATCTCGCTTTGCGTTTGCGCCAGCGTCACGCCCGGCTTCATCTGCCCAATGAAAAGAAAAAAATTATAGCCGCGCTCCTTCAGCATCTCTTGCGTTGGTTGCAGAGGAAGCCACAGCGCTTTCTTTACATCGTCGCCCAGCGATTCAGGAAAGCGAAAGCTGGCGGGCATTACGCCCACAATAGTGCGCGGCCGCGCGTTGACGCGCACGGTTTGTCCAATGATGTTGGGGTCGCCGCTGAAGAGTTGCCGCCATAGGCCTTCCGAGAGGATTACCGCCTGCGGGCCGCCGGTCTGCCCTTCATCTTGATTGAAGACGCGTCCCAACAGTGGCTTTGCCCCGAGCATGGGAAAAAGGTTTACCGTCACGCCCGGAGTAAGCACTGACATGGAGCCTTCTTTGCCCTGCACCACTCCAATATCTTCTGAATAGCCGGCCGCAGTTTCAAGAGTCTGCGCCTGGTCGCGGATGTCACCATAGTTCAACCATGAAGTGGTGGTGAAGCCTTCACCCACTTTGCCGATGGCAACAAGACGGTCAGGATGCGGGTACGGCAGCGGTCGCAGGAGCACGCTATTCACCACTGTGAACATCGCGGTATTCGCGCCAATTCCAATCGCAAGCGTGCAGATGGCCAAAGCGGCGAATCCCGGCGCTTTCAGCAACTGTCGTACGGCATAGCGCAAGTCCTGCGCAAGGGCGGACATGGAAGATGGCTCCTTATATCGTGCTGGTGGTGTTGCCTTTTAGTGTAACGCGTTGAATTGTCTTCTCCGAAGCTGAGAGACGCGTTTTCTCAAAATTAACTGGAAAGTTAAGAATGCTTAAGTCCAGCGACAATGCCGCAAGGCCGGGGTTAACAGTTACTACCAAGTAACCATCAACCACCTGGAGAGTTTTTCTGTTATGAAGTGGAAGTCTGTCTTTTGCACTCTGGCCGCTATCACCCTGCTGGCTGTGTCCGG
>DASUBD010000475.1:0-13963 GCA_035763445.1 Candidatus Angelobacter sp. | reverse complement strand
TGCGATCTTTTCAAGATGAGGCGTGGTCTCAGAGAAATGCTCGCGCAGGGCCTGCGTGAGAGTGCGCGCGCTCCAGATAAACATGCCGCTGTTCCAGTAATAATTCCCGGCGGAAAAAAACTCATCGGCCTTGGCCTGGTTCGGCTTTTCAGTAAAGCGACGTACACGGAACAACTCAGGATCGAGCTGATCTCCAGTCTCTATGTAGCCGTAGCCGCTTTCAGCCCTTGTAGGCTGAATCCCCATCACCACGATATTGTCGCCTTCGGAGGCAATGCGAATGGCCCGTTCAAGAATCACGCAAAAACGTTGCTCGTTGGCGATGACGTGGTCGGCGGGGAACATCCCGATGATCGCTTCAGGATCGTGACGAGCCAGCAGGAATGCCGCCAGGCCGATAGCCGGCGCCGTGTTTCTCGGCTCCGGCTCCACCACGATCTGTCGCATGGGGATATTCGGGAGTTGCCGGACAATTTCGTTATTCACAAAATTGTTGGTGATGATCCAGAAGTCTTCTTCCGCGCCCAAAGGCAGAAGTCTCTCCACGGTCTTCTGGATCATGGTTTGCTTCCCGTCCAGAGCCAACACCTGCTTGGCCAGCTTGCGCCGGCTGCGTGGCCAGAAGCGTGTACCGCTGCCGCCCGCGAGTATGACTGGATAAAAATGAGGCATGTTCAGCAATTGAGAGCCGGCACTTCTAGTGCTCATCTATTACATCGAACCGGCCGTTGCTTCAAAAAGTACAGTCTTCGGGTGTTCCACTTCTTCTGTTGGCAGTGAAGAGCAGAGAAATTCCAGCTCCCATTGCGGCTTTAGGATAAACCTATCCACGGCGGCAGGTACAACTATAGCCTCCCCTGCGGCAATCGTAACTGGCGCGCCACCTTCATAGTCAACCACGCCGCACCCACGAGTCGCCACCAGGCACCACACGCTTTTGCGTACGTGCTGTGGTCGTTTGAACTGCCAGGTTTCCTTCAAAATAAATTTGTCCACGATAAAGCAAGGGGAACTTATCAGGTTCAACTGCGTCCTGCCGTTCTGACTGACAGCCTGTCCTGGAATCACCTTGCCGGCACGGGTGCGCTCCCGTGTGGCGCGCAGACCCTGTTCAAGATGCAGTTCGCGTGGACGGCCGTAGTCATACAGCCGAAACGTTGTGTCCGAATTTTGCTGAGTCTCCACAATCACCGCACCCGGTCCAATGGCATGTACAGTACCCGCATCCACATAAACCATGTCACCCTGGCGGATATCAATCCAGTTGAGTAGTTGTTCCATTCGTGTTTGGCGAATGGCCAGTTCCACTTCATGCTTGGTCGTCCCCGGCCTAAGGCCCAAGCCGATCTGCGCTCCGGGATCGGCGTGCAACACGTACCAGCACTCGGTCTTTCCGCAGGGTTCACCCAGTTCACGTGCATGATCGTCATCCGGGTGTACCTGGACGGAGAGCTTGTCACGCGGGAAGAGAAACTTGATCAACAGAGGAAAACGCGAGACAAGGGCGGCAGCCTCACCTGTGAGCCTCTGGCCAAGCTCCCGGCTTAGTTCACCAAGAGTGCGGCCGGAAAGCGGGCCGTTGGCCACACGGCATTCTTCTCCGGTCAGCCATGCTTCGCCTATAGGCGATGACGTTGCAAGGTCGGGATAGATGGGTGCAAGGCTGCGCGCGCCCCATATGCGCTCATGAAACTGCGGCCTTAAGAGTAATGGATACAGGTCAAGCATTCTGAAGCAATTTGCTTGCGGCTCAAGTAACGACTATGCCACAGCTTCGAAAATTTAGAATCCGAGAAAGTCAGAGGTGTTGTCCAGAGCAGCTGAGACAACACCTCATAAATTCTTATTTCGTCAATGACCCGGGTTTGTCGCTTACAACTTGGCAAACCATTCTTTCATCCGTTCCAACCCGCGTTTGATCTCCTGTGCTGAAGTTGCATAAGAAAGACGAATATGGTCCCGGGTCCCGAACGCCTCGCCTGGAACGGTGACAACGTGGGCCTCATGCAACAGGCGTTTTGCCACATCCGCGCCTGACTCAACTCCCGTCCGGCCGAAGTAAGCTGAGACATTGGGATAAACGTAGAACGCGCCTTGCGGCTTCACGCAGCTGACTCCCGGAATTTTGCCCAGCAGATCCAAAGTCAGGTCGCGAAGCTGAATATATTCGGCTTTCATATCAGCCACGCATTGCTGTGAGCCTGTAAGCGCGGCTACAGCCGCCTTCTGGATCATTTGTGCCGAGCTGGAAGTGCTCTGACTCTGCAGTTTGGTCATGGCGGAGACGATCGGCGCGGGAGCCAGCGCGTAACCCAATCGCCAGCCCGTCATGGCATACGTCTTTGAGAGTGACCCGGCGATCACCAGATGCTCCTTGACGTCACGTACGGAGCCGGCGGAGAAGGTGCTTCCCGTGTAATTCAGGTATACATAGCATTCGTCTGCAATGACGTAGATGCCGCGCTTATGCGCCATCCGCAAAATCGCGGTGAAATCTTGTGGATCGATGACGGCGCCGCTGGGATTGTTGGGGCTGTTGATGATGATGGCGCGAGTGCGCGGTGTTACGCTGCGCTCAATCATATCCGCCGTCAGACGGAATCCCTCGCTCTCATCCGTCTCCACGTAGACGCATTTGCCGCCGCCATACTCGATGATGTCTTTAAATGAGACCCAGTAAGGGACCGGCAGGATCACCTCATCTCCGTGATCCACCAGCACCTGAATGGCATTAAACAGCGCGAGTTTTCCGCCTGTGGATGCAATGGTCTCTTCCGGCTTGTAATCAGAACCAAAATCAGCCGCGTGTCGCTGCACGATGGCTGAACGCAACTCCGGCATTCCTGGCACCGCTGTGTAGCGGGTGAAATCCTGCTGAATGGCAGCGATGGCTGCATCCTTGATGTGCTGAGGCGTGGAAAAGTGCGGTTCTCCCGCGCCGAACTCCACCAGGTCAGCCCCGGCAGCCTTTAGCTTGCTGGCTTCCGCGACAACCGCCATGGTGGCGGAAATCTCAATACGGTTAACCCGATCAGTGAATTGCTTTACTGCAGGCAAGGTTGCCATTGAATCCTCACTTCATAGTTGCGGTGGTGTGATGGAACTTTTCGCGCAGACGCTCTTCCACCAGTTCGGGAACCAGCCCGCGCACGGAACCGCCCAGCCGGAACACTTCCTTCACCAGGCGTGAACTCAGATAGGAATAAGCTTCCGCGGGCATCATGAAAACGGTTTCAAGCTGCGGCTGAAGCTTGCGATTCATAAGAGCCATCTGCAGCTCGTATTCGTAGTCGCTGATGGCGCGAATGCCACGGAGCACTGCTTTGGCGTTCTTCTGCATGGCGTAGTCCACCAGCAGCCCCTCAAAGCTATCAACGCGCACATTTTCAAAGCGCTTGACCATCTGGTTCAGCATGTCAAGCCGCTCAGTCAGCGTAAAAAGCGGGTCTTTTTCGGCGTTCCGCAGAATGCCCACAATCAGTTCATCAAAGATCTTGCTGCCACGCTCAATCAGGTCCAGATGACCGTTTGTGAGCGGGTCAAACGAGCCCGGATAGATGGCGCGGACTAAGTTCAAATGGAATTCCTGGTGAGGGCTGACTCACTGCTGATTCTATGCTGGAACCCGCTCGCGGGCAATGAACAAATCCTGTGGAAACAAGCTTCAATTTCCAGACGGAGCTCAGGAAAAAAGAAGTGAACATCTCTGGCCAGTGATCTATTTTCTTTCTCTTTACATCTGAAAGATAAGACGAGTATGGTTAACTTGGCTCCTGATCTCTGCACTGGACGACTGATCCTCTTGTGAGCAACCAGACGAATGGCAGGCCATCCCGCGGCGAAGAGACGCTGTTGTTCGCCAAGAACTTCCTCCAGCATCCCAAAATGCTGGGTTCGTTGATTCCGAGCTCCCGCTTTCTGGTAGACCGCCTGCTGAGCAAAATTGACTGGAAACGCGCCCGCACCATCGTGGAATACGGTCCCGGAGTCGGGACCATCACCGGCCGTATCCTGCAACGCATGTCCGACCACACGCGTTTGATTGTGTTTGAGATGAATGAGGACTTTGTGGCTTATCTGAAGCGCTCGTTTCCGGATAAGCGATTGCACGTGGTGCACGGATCAGCCGAGCGTGTGCAGAGGGAACTTGCGCGGCTCAGGATTGACGGTGCCGACTACATCATTTCAGGCATCCCGTTTACCACCATGCCCGTAGCGCTGCGGGAGACTATCATGCGCGAGTCACGCCGCGCTCTCAATCCCGGCGGTTCTGTTCTGGTCTATCAGTTCACGCGCGCCGTCCTTCCCTACCTGAAGAGCCATTTTGATCACATTGATCAGGATTTTGAGCCACTGAACATTCTGCCAGCGCGCCTGTTCTATTGCCGCCGCATCACCGCGGCCGCTGCCGATTAAAAGCTTTCACAAGTTGCCGTCATCAGGGAAGAATCTGCGTCAACATTTCCTTTGCAACGCTCTGCGAGTGGCTAAACTGACTCTCCTAGCGTGGGCCAACTCTCCAATTTTGAACTAAGGCAAACTCATTGCTGCTGCCGGAATAAAGTTGGGGTATATTCGCTCCAAGAAAGACAAGGTTCGATATGGCAAAGAATATCGTTGTGTGCTGCGACGGAACGGGCAACGAGTTTGGCAAGAGCAACTCCAACGTAGTGAAGCTCTACAAGACACTCATCTGCGATTCCGAACAGATTGCTTATTACCATCCGGGCGTGGGTACCATGGGCTCCCGAAACGCACTCAGCCGGATCGGCAAGTGGTGGACGCGGGTCATCGGGCTGGCGTTTGGTTATGGCATCTCTGATAACGTTGCTGATGCCTACCAGTTCCTGATGCGCAATTACCAGCCCGGGGACAAAGTGTATGTTTTCGGCTTCAGTCGTGGGGCCTACACGGCACGCGCACTTTGCGGGATGCTTCACGCAATTGGCCTGCTCACTCCCGGCAATGAAGGCCTCATCCCTTACGCCATCCGCATGATCAAGAGCAAGAAAATTGATTTTGCAGTGGCGTTCGATTTCAAAAAGACTTTTTCGCGTGAATGCAAGCCCTGGTTTGTCGGCGTCTGGGACACGGTGAGTTCGGTTGGCTGGGTCTATAACGCCGTGCGTTTCCCCTTTACACGAGCCACAAAGAACCCTGACCTCAACATTGTGCGTCACGCTGTCTCGATTGACGAAAGGCGCGCTTTCTTTCCTTCCAACGCGTTCGGTGACCCGAATCATGCGCAGCAGGACGTAAAGGAAGTGCTCTTTGCGGGCGTGCATTCTGACGTGGGTGGCAGTTATCCGGAAGACCAGAGCCAGTTATCCAAGATATCTCTCCGCTGGATGCTGTGCGAGGCAGAGATTGCCGGCCTCAGAATCAACCCGCAGCGCAAGGCCGACATCCTCGGTGCAAAAACCCCTTACGTATCGGCTGATCCTTTATCCAAATGGCAGCATGAATCCCTTCATGGATTCTGGTGGATTGCTGAACTGTGGCCCAAGAAGGTCAGCGTGCATGATTCGTCCGGGGCGTGGAAGGAGCGCTTCCGCATCAACCTGGGACGTCATCGCAAGTTTGCTCCCAATGTACTTGCGCATGATTCTGTGCAGCAGAGATTGCAGGGAACGGTATTTTCATATAAACCGAAAAATCTGCCGGACCAGCTTCACTTCGTGAGTGATCGGTCGCTGCAATCACAATCAGTGTCTGCAGCTCCGTGATTTTCAGCTAGACGCCAGGGCTCAGATTTCAACTACCACCTTGCCGGCAGACCCATTGCTTTCAAGGCGTCGATGCGCATCGGCAATTTCGTCCAGCCGAAATATGCTGTCGATCACCGGTCGCAGGACTCCACGAGCCAGAAGCGGAACAACTTCTGACGCAAACGCCTGCGTCGCACGGATCTTTTCTTCCAGGCTGCGAGCGCGCAACACCGTTCCGCGAATCTGCAAACGCTTGCTCATCACGTAACGCGACTCCAGTTCGTAGCTGCCGCCGGCAACTGTTCCCACCAGGATCATGCGTCCTTTCACGGCCAGCAGTTTCTGGCCGGCCTTCACATAAGCGCCGCCAACCAGATCCAGCATGACGTTTACGCCCTGCCCCCGCGTGAGCTGGTCCATTGCTGCCAGCAAATCGTCAAAGTTGTCGCGTACCACGAGACCATCCTGCATGCCATAGGTCTTTGCCTGGTCCAGTTTGGACGCGGTTCGTGATGTCCCGTAAGGAACAGCCTGGATTGCCCGCGCCAATTGTACGGCCGCCAGGCCGACTCCGCTGCCGACAGCGTTAATCAGAACAGATTCACCCGGACGAAGAGCAGCCTGAATCCAGAGGGCATCGTGCGCCGTAATGAAAGCTTCGGGCACGGCTGCAGCTGAGGCCCACTCCAGATTTTCCGGAATCTCCGCCACAAGGTCCTGATGAGTGACAATGTATTCGGCGTGTGCCCCACCGCCCAGCAACCCGAAGACTCGGTGCCCCGGCTTCCACTTACGCACTCCATTTCCAATTTCAGCAATTTCCCCGGCAAATTCGATCCCCGGAATTTCCACCGGATACCCTGCTGGAGGAGGATACCTTCCCTGGCGCTGCAAAAGATCGGCCCTGTTTAAAGCTGAAGCCCGCACACGAACCAGCAGATCTTCGCGGCCGGGTTGCGGCCTGGGCACATCGCGAATTGCAAGAACTTCAGGGCCGCCAAAACCGGCAATCCAGGCAGCTTTCATGTTGGTCATCTGTACATTCCTCCAATGACAACGCCCGAAACGAACCACAATCAAAACCTATGATGCGCAGCAATATCGAGTACCGCAGCAGAGATTCTATTGTGATGTCAATCACATAAACGCACGCTCACCATGGTTATCATTGCCACTGGTTAAGCGCTCCGATATAGTTTTAAGGTATGTTCGAGGACTTTCACGCTGTCGACCGCTGGACCGGAGAACGGCTTCATTGTGTTTATCAGGCGCTGATTGTTGCCATCGCCACACGGCATGCCGACGCCGTTGACGTAAAATTTCTGGCCAGTGGCCGTCCCGTATGGATTGCTTTGCCGCATCCAACATGGGTGGAGTACAGGAAGCAGACCGGACGCACAATTACCGATCCGCTCGCCATTCAGATTGCGGGACATTTCCTGAAAACAGCCATTGAAAACGGCGCTTATGAGCATGGCCGGGAAATGTACACGTTGACAGTCGATGAAGCGCTCTTTCATCTGAATGCGGTCCTGAAAGACATTGGCGCGCCGCAAGACGCGCAGGTGAAAACGGCCTGAGGGCCGTTCCAATCAGCTCAAGCCGGGTTTCGCTTTCTGCCCACCGCCATTGGGCGCGTTCCAGGTTTTGGGAATAGAGGAGATCGGGTACATGTCACAGACTCTGCCAGCCATCGATTCAACTGCTGCACTGGAAACACTTCTAAAAACCAACAAGGTACATTACAACCTGCACTCCGCTTCGCTGGTAGAGCATTCTGTGCGTCTCGGCGAGGGACAGTTGGCTGATAACGGCGCCCTCTCTGCCATTACAGGCAAGTTCACCGGCCGGACACCAAAAGACCGGTTTACGATCAAGGATTCCATCACCGCTGAAAAAGTGGCGTGGGGTGAAATCAACCAGCCGTTCGAGCCGGAAAAGTTTGATGCCATCTTTGATCGCGCCCTCGAATATCTGCGTGGCAAAGAGCTTTTTGTTCAGGATCTTTACGCCGGTGCTGACCCCAAGTATCGAATGCCTATCCGCGTTATCAATGAGTGGGCGTGGCAGAACCTGTTTGTGCGCGCCATGTTCGTGCGCCCCAGCAATGAAGAGCTCAAGACTCACAAACCTGAATTTACGGTTGTGGGTGTTCCCGCCATGTTTACAGATCCCAAACGCGATGGCACCCACTCAGAGGCATTCATTGCGGTCAATTTCACACGCAAGCTGGTCCTGGTTTGCGGCAGTGGGTATGCAGGTGAAATGAAGAAATCCATTTTCTCTGCCTTGAATTTCCTCCTGCCGGAGCGGGATGTTTTTCCTATGCACTGCTCGGCGAACATGGGCAAAGACGGAGTTACCGCTCTCTTTTTTGGACTTTCCGGAACCGGCAAGACCACGATCTCCGCCGACCCAAATCGTGGATTGATTGGAGATGATGAGCACGGTTGGAGTCCGACGGGTATTTTTAACTTTGAGGGCGGCTGCTACGCCAAAACCATCCGCTTGTCGAAGGAAAATGAACCGCAGATCTGGCACGCAATTCGTTTCGGTTCGCTGCTGGAAAACGTCGTCATCAGCCCGGATACGCGCGTTCCGGACTACGATGACGTGCGCTATACAGAGAACGGCCGCGTTGCCTATCCAGTCGAGTACATCGATAACGCTGTCATCCCCAGCATAGGCGGTCATCCTAAGAATGTCATTTTTCTCACTGCTGACGCATTCGGGGTGCTGCCTCCGATTTCCAGACTTACCAACGACCAGGCCATGTATCACTTTCTTTCTGGCTACACCGCCAAAGTGGCTGGAACAGAGGCTGGATTGAAAGAACCAACACCCAATTTCTCTACTGGATTCGGTGCTCCTTTTCTTCCTCTCCGGCCAAAAGTCTACGCGGAGATGCTGGGACGCCGCCTGAAAGAACACAACGCCCAATGCTGGTTGGTGAACACCGGCTGGTTCGGGGGGCCATACGGCGTGGGTTCACGCATGAAGCTGCCCTACACTCGCGCTATGGTGAACGCCGCGATTGAAGGCAAACTTAAGGACGTGGAATTTGAACCTGATCCAGCGTTTGGCTTGAGCGTTCCAAAAGCTGTCCCCGGAGTTCCTCCTGAATTCCTGCGCGCGCGTGACGCCTGGAAGGATAAAGCCGCCTACGATAAAGCTGCAGCCGACCTGGCTGCACGTTTTGCCAAGAACTTTGAAAAGTTCGACGTGCCTGCGCACATTAAGGCCGCGGGACCTGGCAAGAAGTAAGTCGCGCAAACCCAATCTTTTTAACCGCCCTGCTCGCTTCAATGCAGCAGGGCGTTTCAATTCCAGCTCAGCAATCTCAGTGGAAGTTTTCTCAGGTAGAGATTTAAACCCATTTGCCCCATCTCGGAGCTGATGCGCGAAAGATGGCAGAGCGTGACGGGACCCACGAAGGAATGCGGCGGAACCGTGATACCGCCTCAAGCGCGCGCGCTCGCTGATGGCGATCAAAGGCGCGAACATATTGGCGGATGATCTGCGGCATGGTCAGGCGCAGAGCCGCGGAGAAATTCTGTTCCGCCATTTCCCGCTGTTCCTCCGGTGATTGCAGCAAATCGATCATCTGCTTTGCCAGGGCTTCTTTGTCACCGATGGGATAGAACTTGATGGCCAAGCCTTCGTTCTCACCCATCTCGCGAAAATCGGCAATGTCTGAGCAGACGATGGGAACGCCGTGCTGTGCCGCCAGATGCGCAACACCGCTGGCCCCGGTGGCTGATGTGTACGGCATCACCATGAAGGATGAGGAGTTAAAAAGATCGCGGATCTTCTCCTCTTCCACATAGCCGATGAACTCGATGCCTGGATGATCGCCATGCCGTTCGCGCAGCGATTCAATATAGCCGGGAGAGTTTCCGTTGTTGGTCCCAGCGATGATCAATTTGGCATTGGGAACAACTTTTGCCACGCGCTCCTCAAAGGCCTCAATCAGCAATTCGCAGCGCTTGTATGTGCCCCATTTACCGAAGGCAAGGATGCGCTGTTCAGGGTTGCCGCGACAGTCAAAATCCGGATATTCAGGCCTCGCGCCGAGAATGCCATGCGCGCGGAAATGGATGTTCTCACCGCGGTATTTATCAATCAGCGTACGACGATAAGCCGGCAGGAGCACGGAAACCGAATTGGCCATCAGAATCATGCGCGTGGCTGCATTTCCCGCGAACCGGAACAGCCTCTTATGCTGTACCCCGGCATCTTCGAGATCAATATGGTCCATCAGGTGATGCAGTGTCACGTGGGTGTAGTAGCCGGCCATGCGCGTGGTGGCAGGCAGCGTTAATCCTGAAAAGGCGGCCAGAGGACTTTCCTTGGTGCCAAAGCTGGAGAACACCAGGTTGAACCAGACGACATCCGGCCGAATTTCGCGGATGGTCTTTAGAATCCGGCCGTGATTACTCAGCCGGTTCATTACCCATCGGCGCTCCACGTTAAAATCCGGCAGTTCCGGCAGAGGTTCCTGCAGTTCATCAGCAAGGATGGTAAGGCTGACAAGAGGATCTGCCTGAAGCTCACGCGCAACGTGGTAACCATATTCGTTCAATACCACCTTGCTGGGAGGAAATGCAGTAATCAGGCAGATCTTCATGAGCTGAGTGTCCCCTTGGGTTCTTTTCTAGAACAGCGAAATTTGTACAACGGGACGCAGAGCGGTGGTGCGTACGTCGCCGGTAAAGTTGTAAAACGACTGCTGCTGCAGGCCGATGGAGAAGCGGAGCGGGTAATCGACCCCAATCTCTCCGGTACCGTCGCTCATGCTGCGCCGGAATGGCTTTACATAGGAGATGAGGAAACCGCTCTGGACGTTGTCGTAGAGATGGAAGCCTTCGCCGCGCGTGAAATCCGCGGAGGCCTTTAGAGCCCAGCGATCATTGAACTTGTAATCAAAGCGCGCGCCCGGCACCAGAATCTGCGCTGTGGCAAAGGTCAAACCCTCAACGCGCCAGGAGCGAATGTATTTGCCCAGCCCTGTAACGCTGGCCTTGTCACCGAATTTGTGCTCCCAGCCTGCCCAGGTTGAAGTTGTGAAGAACTCACGTGCAACCGGATTAAAGAGCAGGTCGCGGACCGAGTAACCGGTCACCAGCGAGTTATGGCCCCAGGGCCGTCCCACTTCAAACTCGAGACTTGCGCCCAGGTCCCGCGAACTAAGGTCCTGATCCGTGAACGGACCCGCTTCATGAATGGCACTGCCGCGTACCGTTATCCAGTTGAACAGAGGTGAGCTGCTGAGGTACAGATACTGCCGGAATAGCTGCTGGTTGAACTGTATAGGAGCTTCCGTATCGCGGCGGATGACGAATTCTACTCCGGGATTGAGCACAAAGCGCGCGTTGCCCAGGTGCAGGACGGGCGTGGTGCCTACGTTGAACACTGTGTCATAGCTATTGTGGTGCAGAATGGCCAGCGTGCTGGGAACGGAGATGGTACCGTGGTAATTCCGCACGCCAACGAAGCCATTGATCGGGCTGAAACCGTTGATGTGGTAGCGGAAGGATGTTCCCAGATCAGTTTCCTGTGACGAGCGCGGCTTGACGTTATTGCCGAACAATTTGCTGTCGAGCTGGTAGAGCGTGGAGTCGTCAAAGATCGCCGTGCTCAGGAAGTCGCTCTGGACGCTGAGATTGGGACGGATCTCCGTGCCTTCCTGTCCTGCCACCCGCAGCATTCCCCGTTCTGCCGTGGGATCATCCGCAGCTAATTGATTGGCACGCGCAAATGCTGAAATGGCATTGAGGGTATCGTGGCGCTGGCTATAAACATTCGCCCATGCCAGTTGGTAGTCGTAATTTTGCTGGTAGTCAGGAGAATTGCCCAGCGCGCTCAGAACAGCCGCTGCTTTCTTGTCCTGATTCTGGGCGATATATGTATCGGCTAGACCGATGGCAACAGTGTCATCGGACGCTCCCATATCTTTGGCTTTGGTGAAATAGCGTTGCGCCAGATCAAAATCATGAATTGCGAGAAAGACGTTGGCGGCCTCAACCAGATTGTCTGTGGTGATGGGGGAGGCTTCGCCAATCCGTGACTCGGCAAAGGCCAGCGCTACTTCCTGCTTGGCTTCGTCTTCCTTCCCTTCGCGGACAAATAGTTTTGCGAACTGCAGGCGCACATCGACGCGATTAGCGTCAGGCGCGTCCAGCGCGCGAGTGAAGCGGTCAAAGGCTGCTTTCTTGTCACCCAGGAGCATGAGCGCTTCGCCGGTGGCAAGCAGAATCGCGGACTGGTCAGGAGCATTGCGTTCAGCAGCCTGAATGTATTGGAACGTCTCAGCACGATGATGCAACTGGGCATGGGTGGCTGCGAGACTCGCGTAAATCAAAGGATCATCCGGCGAGATTTGCAGCGCTGAGTTCCATTCCACAATGGCCTGGTTGTAGCGGCGGGCATGGTACAGGGTGTCTGCCAGCGCCTCGTGCATCTTGAGATCATCAGGAGAGAACTTGAGGGCCAGCCGGTATTCTTTCTCAGCCTTATCAAACACGCGCATCTGCCGGTATGCCGTGGCCAGGGCCATATGGATGGAACCGTTGTCCTGCATGTGCTTTTGCGCGAACTCAATCTCTTTCAGAGATTCCTTCGACCGATGCAGTTGCAGATATGAATAAGCCAGACCAAGGTGAGCGATGCTGTTGTCCGGTGACTGCTTGATGGCCGGCTCGAAATCATGGACTGCATTCTGCGCATCCTGCATGTCATTGCGAACATAACCACGGTTTACCAGCGCTTCCACCATATTGGGGTCTTTCTGCAGAGCGCGTGAGAAATCGTCAATCGCCTGCTGCAGCAGCTGGTTCTGACGATGCACGTGGCCGGCGAGCAAGGGGAAGTTTGGTTCCTTTGGCAGCACGCTCTCGTAGCGGCTTACGAGCGCCAACACATCGTCATAGCGGCCAAGGTTGTAGAGGTCGTAGCCGAGATAAACAGCGCCATCGCGATCCCGCGGGAGTTTCTGAACCACCTGTTCGCCGATGCGGGCTGACTCAAGATAACGGCCTTTTAAGAACAGGTAGCGTTCCGTCTCGCGCATGATGTGCGGATCGTTCTTCATGGTCCCGGTAGCACGAGCCAGCCAGCGACCAGAAAGGTCCGGGTCCCTGGCGTCAATGGCGGCATTAGATCCGCTGGCGATGATCTGAGGATTCGTGGGCGCCAGCTTGTAGCCTTTTTCGTAACTCGCCTGCGCCTTCGGGAACTCCTTCATCGCAGTGTAGAGGTCGCCTAAAGCGACGTAGGGCACATAGTCATTGGGATAAGCGGCGGCCATGCGGTTGAAATACATTTCCGCAGCTTTGTTGTCGCCTAGATCGCGCGAGAGGTAACCGAGGGCTTCAAGCGCGTAACGGTTCTTGGGATCGCGCTGCAGCAGCCCGGCATACATGGCGTGCGCTTCCTGCTTGCGGTTAGCCTTCCAGAGCAGGTTGGCATACTGCAGCAGTACGTTGTCATTGCTGGGATCAATCTGCAACGCCTGCTTCAGGTCAGCTTCTGCGCCGGCGAAATCGCCGCCGATCCCACGGAATGCAGCCCGCAAACGGAGATATTCCACCTGGTCGGGGCCGGTAACCTGCAGCTTGGACAGAAACTGCTGGGCAATGGCCGTTTGCTGGCGAACGGCGGCATCGTCCTGAAGGTTCCGGTACGCCTCAACCAGTTCCAGCCGAACCTGCGCGGGGTAAAGCACGCCTTCCGCAGGTCCTTCCGGCATTGCAGCCAGCGCGGCAAGATATTCTTTTACAGCGTCGCTGTCACGGTGCTCAACGCCGGCCAGTTGCGCGCGGATTGCATGCAGCCGGTAGTAGTTGGGATCAATCTGGTCAGCGCGGGCCAAGAATGTCCTGGTCTTATCGAGATTGCCCACGCGCAGCTGGGCCTGTGCTGCCGCCAACTGAGCATTCGCTGACTTCGGCAGCATGCCCGCAGCTTTTTCAGTAGCATCCGCAGCTTCCTTCTTCATCCCTGCCAAACTATAGGTGTAACCGAGTTCCGACCAGACTTCGGCCGTTCTTTTAGGAGCTTTCAACAGGATGGCGAGGGCCGATTTGTAGTCGTGCGCTTCGCGGTAGTACTGGGCTACAGCGCGGAAGACGTCAACATTGCGGGGGTTGCGCTTCATCGCCTTGTCGAGAAGCGCCTTGGCCTTGTCCGATTGCTTGGATTTCATGTAGGCGATGGCCAGCAGCAGCTCAGCATGAGAGGAAGGTCCCACCGCCTCC